>CAYXPV010000068.1:0-7675 GCA_964467285.1 uncultured Oscillospiraceae bacterium | reverse complement strand
ACAGAGGAAAAACAAGAACATTGGATATGAATACCGAAAAGCAGACTCCGGCAGCTTTCAGAAAAACACATCCTGATGAAGCAAGTCCTATACAGACGCCAACGGAAAAACTACGGTAAACGAGATAAATTCCGGGGACAATTGCCCCGGGAAACCTTCCGGAAAAAATCAGTATGCAAAATGTATACCAAAAATGTATAAGAATAGCCTTAAAAAAGGAATCCGAGAAGGAAATATTCTCAAAACTTACAGTTCTTATGGCGAGGGAACTATCTGATAATAACCCTCCCGAGGTTTTGACTGCCGTAATAAACCCGGCAGATATTGTAATCAAAATAATGGAGAGGGTAACAGTAAAAATCCTTTTGGGATTAAATGATTGCTCCATTTTCACTTTCCTTTACCTCAAATATATTATACTAAAAGATTATGAGGTAAAAGCGGACAATATTACATAGATGTAAAAGCTATTTGCCCATATTTTGTGCTTTGCGGGCGCAAACTTCAACTGCATTCATCACGGCTGCTCTGAAACCATCAGCCTCAAGGCTGGACACAGCTTCGATGGTGGTACCGCCGGGAGAACAAACCATATCTTTGAGAACGCCGGGATGACTCCCCGTTTCCAGCAACATAAGAGCACTGCCCATAACTGTTTGAGCAGCCAGAAGATAAGCATCCTGCCTGGGGATTCCGCCGCGTACGGCAGCATCGGCAAGAGCTTCGATAAACATAAAGACATATGCGGGACCGCTGCCGCTTACGGCAGTACAGGCGTTTATAAGATTTTCATCTGCAGAAAGGGTTTTGCCAGCTCCGGAAAACAACCTTTCAGCAAGTGCATATTCTCTTTCGTCCACAAGATTGTCTTTTGCTATAACGGTCATACCTGCTCCTACAACAAGCGGTAGATTGGGCATGGTACGTATTACCTTGACCTGACCAAGAATACTCTTTATGTAATCTATGGTTATGCCTGCAGCGATAGAAACATATATTTTTGTATCATATCCGTCCACGGATTTGATTTCTTTGAGAAGATTTTCAAAGCCGGCAGGTTTGATACATAATATTATGTAATCCGATTCGTTTATTAAAGTTTTCAAATCTGTTACATTTATATTAAGCTCTTTGACTTTGTCTGAGATGACAAGAGAGTGTACAAAAATATCTTCACAGAAAAAACCGGCTTTGTTTACGGCACCGCAAAGTATGGCACTGCCCATATTACCTGCGCCGATAAAGCCTATCTTTTTATTCATCAAAACACCTCCGATGATTTTGCGTTTAGCGGGGTAATTGTGATTATAACACAACTTACTGTAAAATGTAAAGATATTTTTAAAAAATTTTAAAATATTATGTTAACAACGTCCCTAATTTGTGGTTGTTCAAAAAACAATCACAACATATAGATTTCGACATAGATTGCCGTAGCTTCAAAGGGGTGGCAGACTTGACTTTTGACATGTGCTGTGATATGATTATTCTGTATAATAGTATATTAACAAAGGAGAGTAGTACACTATGGAAAATTTAATCTTGGTAGTAGATGACGAAAAGCCTATAGTTGAAATATTAAAGGTTAATCTTATAAAGAGTGGCTATCGGGTTATTGAGGCATATGACGGAAATGAAGCGGTGGTTAAAGCAATTTCCGAAGAGCCCGACCTTATTCTCCTGGATGTAATGCTTCCGGGGCTGGACGGTTTTTCTGTGTGCAAGAAAATCAGAGAAACATCTTCTGTTCCCATAATAATGCTCACGGCCCGTGAGGAGGAAGTAGACAAGATTCTCGGTTTGGAACTCGGTGCAGATGATTATATGACAAAGCCTTTCTCATTAAGAGAGCTTATGGCCAGAGTTAAGGCTAACCTGAGAAGAACACAGCTTGTTACAAAAGAGGAAAGCGGCGGGGACATTCTTCGTTTTGGAGATCTTGCCATTGACGTTGAAAAATATGAAGTAAAAAAACGCGGAGAAGTTATTGAACTTACTTTCCGAGAGTTTGAGCTTTTAAAATTCCTTGCAACCAAGAAGGGTAAGATATTTACCAGAGAAAACCTTCTTAACAAGGTTTGGGATTATGAATTTTACGGCGATGTGCGTACAGTAGACGTTACCATACGACGTCTTCGCGAGAAGATAGAGGATAACCCCAGCATGCCTGCATATATTATGACAAAGCGTGGTGTAGGATACTATTTTGGAGCGTAAATAATGTTTAAGAGTCTCAGCATCAAAATTGCAATGATGTTTGTGCTTCTCACCATTTCGATAATTATTCTTATCGGTGCTTTTATGACGAGCCAGATAGATACCTTTTATGATACCGATTTTAAAAATCAGATGTCTTTAATTTTTGATGAGGATTATATAAAGGAGCTCAACAGGAGTATAGAAGTAGGAGCCAAACCCGAAGAATTATACAATAATATAAGCGTGTATAACGGACAGGTGGGAGTAGACTCGTTCCGTAATGTGTATTTTCTTGACGGTAAGACGGGAAGAACCATAGACAACCTTACCACGAATTCCGAGCTGGCAGAGTCTTTGGAAATTTCTCCCAACATTATTACGGCAATGGGCGGAAACATAGGAACAGAAACTCAATCCGGTTCGGGATACATGGATTTTGCCGTACCTTTAAAGACGGATGGTCAGGTAAAATATATAATTTACATCAGGGACACCAAAGAGGAAACAAACGATATTCTCGGTTCTATATTTACCATAATGATACAGGCACTTCTTATAGGTATTGCCCTTTCGGTGTTGTTTTCTATTTTGCTCTCCAAAACAATTATTTTGCCTATTCAGACACTTACCAACAAAGCAAAGAGTCTTTCCGAGGGTGATTTTGACGAAGTTATCGAAACTCGTTCCAATGACGAAATCGGCAGACTTACAAATACCTTTAACTCCATGGCGTCAGACCTTAAAAACAGTCTTAATGAAATTCGCAGTGAAAAAGATAAGTCAGAAACCATTCTTCTTCATATGACTGACGGTGTTGCAGCTTTTAACAAATTCGGAGAATTGATTCACATTAATCCGGCAGCAAAAGAGCTTTTGGGTGTAGAAAATGAAGAGGATATTTCCTTCAATCATCTTTTTGAAGACAATACAGATGTCACCATAGAAAAAATGCTTTATCTTCCTCACTTCAAAAGTGCCGAAAGACGCATTACAACCGATACCAATGAACTTAATGTTCACTTTGCACCGTTTAAGACAACAGACGGCTCCGACGGAATAATAGCGGTTATTCAGGATATTACCGAGCAACATAGGTTGGATATTGCCCGTAGAGAATTTGTGGCGAATGTATCCCACGAACTCAGAACTCCTCTCACCACTGTAAAAAGTTATGCGGAAACTCTTTCGGATCTTAACGAAGATAACAATATGGATCCTGAGATAAGCAAATCCTTCCTTAAAATTATCAACGACGAAACAGATAGAATGACAAGACTTGTTAAGGACTTGTTGCTTCTTTCCCGTCTTGACTATTCTCTCAAGGATATGCCCAAAGAAGATTTTGACATTAGCGAAATGCTCAAATCTCTTGTTGAAAGATTGTCCATATCTACCAAGGAAAAGAAGCAGACTCTTGTTTATGAGCCTACCAATACTTTGCCTATTTACAACGGCTCTCCGGACAGAATCGAGCAGGTGCTTATAAACGTTATTACAAATGCCATCAAATACACTCCCCAAAACGGACACATACTTATTACTTCTATGTATATGTATGATTCTATTACCATTAAAGTGATAGATGACGGTATTGGCATTCCCGAAGAGAATCTTCAACACATATTTGAAAGATTTTACAGAGTTGACAAAGCTCGGTCAAGGGAAATGGGTGGTACCGGATTGGGTCTTGCCATTGCAAAAGAGATTATCGAAGCCCATGACGGAACTATAGAAATCAAAAGTAAAAAGGGTAGCGGAACAGAAGTTGCTATTATTCTTCCTACCGAACATATAGAAACAGATTTCGATTTTGAATAAATGTTATAGGCTTTTAAACTGACTGTAATTGTTTTGTAACATTTATATCGTATAATGTATATAAGTAAAAGTATAAGAATGGCAATTGTTTGAATGTACATAGAGGTGTTATTATGAAATTAACAAAAATACTCGCAATAGTTATTGCACTTATAATATGTATTCTCCCCGTGAGTGCTTTTGCATCACAGGAGGTTCTGCCTGCAGGCTATGTCGGAAATACGGACTCTCTCATTGAAGTTAAGAATCCTGCTTCCGCAACATCTACCACTAACAATAAGGTTTGTGTTGTTTCTGCGGTAGCTGTTCCCGGAACAACAGTTACTCTTTACAACTATGATGCTGCACAGGCACAGTACATAAAGATGTATTCAGAAGGCAAGGCTATTGAAGCCGAAGTAGGTGCTGCAGGTCTTTACGCTCAGAACATTGAGCTTAAAAACGGTACTAACACTATTCTTGTAGTAGCAGCTTCCGGTAGTTATGTGGAAACAGTTAAGCTTGACATTACCATGGAGAGAAACGAAGTTGCTGAGAATATTATTAACATTTGGCAGACACTTATAAATGGCTAATACTATGATTTTTGGGTGATTGCTATGAAAAAGGAATCCCTTAAGACCGTTACCTTGGTTTTATTGGTAATAAGCAGTATAATATTAACCATCAATAATTGGTTTAGTGAAAAATTATGGCCCGATGGCTATAATTTTTTTTCTAATTTAGCAAATTATTTTTCTGATGAGGAACCTTCCAGAACATATTTTCTTTCTAAAGAAAATGTGTCAAATCCTACAAAGATTATCGTAAATAATCTGGATGCCAGAGGAGTGTATACGCATACCTCGAAGGAATATAACAATATGGTCGGCCCTGTTAAAGAAATTCTTAAGGAGGGCTTGGCGGAAAAAGAATTTACCAAAGGCAGCCCCGAATTGTGGAAGGAAGCTTTAAAGTACAAATCTATTTATCTTTCTTATCCGGTTGCATATGCCTCGAAAACTTTTTCTGCTATTATGGATACACCCATTACTTCTGTTGAAAACGGAACAGTAAGAGAATTTGTTATTGTATCAGGTGACCCAATAACCGGAAAGCCTCGACTCCTGGTTAAGAATGATAGCGACGATTCTTATATAACGGTAACTCTTAATACAGATGTTAAAAAGATAGATGAGATTATTGACGAATATGCTGTTGCTTCCATGGGTGAATATCCCTATTCTTTTGAACTGAACTTCGATAAAACGGTTGAAGGCATGGAACAGAAGGTTATTATAGAACCGCAGGTTACTCTTTCCATTAATCCGATTACGGCAAACACGGTAAGTGAAACAAACTATTTTGAAGATATTGCATCAAATGAAAAACTTTACAATGACTTCTTGAAAGCTTTTGGTTTCAACACTTCGAACATACGAAAAAATGTAAATATTGATAACTCCATCGTATTTGCCGAAAACTACGGAAGCATAAAGATGTACCCCGACGGTCTTTTGGAGTATAAATCCCTGGATGACAAGAAGGGTATAGAAATAGGAAATTCGGACCAGTTTTATTCTACGTTTATAGATTGCATAGAATTTGTAAACAATGTATGGGATGCGGCTTGCAGCGACAAGAATATGAATATAAATATTTCATCGTCCAGAATAACAGGATCCGACAACAGCTTTATACTTACAATCAATTATTATGCCGATGGTATGGAGGTTGTTACTATCCTGGAGGAAACTGCATCTCATGAAAAAATCAACAATGCAATAGAAGTAGAAGTTAAAAACTCCAAAATTGTTTCATACAGGCAAATAGTAAAAGGATATGAAGCCAACAATGACGAGGTGCTTTGCACATCGGTAATTGAAGCGCTTGATGTGCTTATGGCAAATGAAAGTATTAAATCGGATACAATTACCGATTTGTATCTGGCATATTATCCCGATAAGAAAGGTCTTTGTACTCCGAGCTGGGTTGCAAGAACTGCGGAGAACGAAGTGAGAATTATCAGAAACAAACAGGATTGAGTGATGTATTATGAATCTCGGTAAGGTCAAAACATTTTTGATTGTACTGTTTTTGGGTATAAATGTATATTTGTTGATATCGTTGTTTACATCTTCCACTTTCTATATAGACAATGAAACCATAGAGTCTACGGTTGAAGTTTTAAAAACAAACAAAATAGAGGTTGATAAGGACCTTATAATGAAATCCGTAGAGAATCTCAAAAACATTGACACAAACAATGTTTTGTACACAGAGTCATTTAAAAAGAATAATAAAAATGGTGCCTTCGAGATTAAAGACGATGTGTTTTCCGGGCAGAAAAACTTTGGGAATCTGTATGCCAAAAATGACGGAAATATCAAAGATACCATAAAAGAGTATCTTGAGGAATCCGGGTTTTCTACAGAGTATATGAAAACGGGTGAAATATTTAAAAACGAAAAAGGCGAAAAGGTGTTTTTTATCAATTGTTATGTTGATGATTATGAGGTTTTTGACAGTAAGATAAAAGTTACTGTGCAAAAAAATAACAACGTGCTTATTAAAGGCAGTTGGTATGAGCCTTTGTCCGATGATGTTAAGTTAAGAACTCGTTCCCGGGATACCGTGTACATTACAAGCGTTCTTGTAAGTATGATTCAGAATGAAGAAATAATGAAAAATGCACCGTTTCGTATAAAAGATATAGATTATGGTTATCTTGCCGGAGCTTCGTATGGAGAGGGAACTCACGTAAAAAGTTCGGCGTTGCCGTATTACAGAATAAAAGATGATAAAGGTAATGTTTATTATTATGATGCCCAAAACGGCTCATATCTAAAATAAAATATTTCAGGAGGAACATAAAATGGCTAAACCAAGAATCCCTATGGGTATGGGCGGCAATATGAACAATATGATTAAACAGGCCCAGAAAATGCAGCAGGATATGCTCAGGATGCAGGAAGAAATGGAACAAAGTGAATTCGAAGCAAGCGCAGGCGGCGGTGTTGTAACAGTAAAAATGTCAGGTAAGAAGGAACTTGTATCCATAAGCATCAAACCCGAAGCGGTGGATCCCGATGATGTTGAAATGCTTGAGGATTTGGTTCTTACAGCGGTAAATGATGCGCTTTCAAAAGTAGATGCAGCAAATACAAGTAAGATGAGCTCTATTACAGGCGGACTTAATATCCCCGGTATGTTCTAAAACACCGGACGCACTCCTCGCGTAAGCGAGGAGTGTTTTGATGTGCGGAAAAGAAGTTTATCATCTTTAGTGTTGGTCGTTAAGGATAAGTCTATATATGGTGTCAGAAGAATAATTGTGACGAGTTTCTACCTATTATATATGTGTGCGCGTTTTAAACTATAAAATTTAAATAAATGTTTTACATAAGATGCAAAACCGAATAATTCTATTAAAATCCACTGTCTGTAATTGTTTGCGATATCTTTTGATATATGGTAGCAAGTAGGCATATAGTAATGTTGCACAAAGTCAAACACCTTCAATTGTACAGTGTTAACGAAATTTTAAAATTTTTGCCCAAATGGCTTGTTTTAGCAAAAAAAAGCTTGCAAAATGACTTGATATATTATAAAATAGTTAAGCGTGGCATGACATACGATGATGTGGGAGGTTACCAATCGCAGTCACCAACTGGCTTTG
>CAYXPV010000067.1:0-7804 GCA_964467285.1 uncultured Oscillospiraceae bacterium | reverse complement strand
GGCGAATCCACCGAAGGCTACATTCTGGTAAACGTTAAAAAGAACCAGAAAATCATCGGCGGCGAAGGAACAGAATTTGTGGTACGCTCCGGTTCGGGTGTAATTGTTGCCACAGCCAACGGCGGTCTTGCAGACCTCACTTCGGGGCTTGACCTCCCCAACGGTACGGAAGTACCCTTAAACCACCTGTTGCTCTCACCCAGAAATGATTCCAGAGGTATTAAATTCACAAGCAACGGAATTATCCTTATACGTGGAAAATATACTGTTAAAACAAAATAGTTTTTAAAGTACTAAGGGACTGCAAAAAAACATTGATTTGTTTTTTGCAGTCCCTTTTAATTTTTGAGGGGATGGAAAAAAAGATGCAGAATAAGCGAACTGAACCGAGTAAGGCTTGCGTTGCGAGGGAAACCCGAAGGCGTGCGTGGGCACGTCGAGAGGTGAAGTTCGCTTAGAGCTTATAGGCTAAATAATATGAGAAATCTGTGTTTTTCGCAGATTTCTACATATTTCAAATGTTCTTTCTACTTTGACACTATAGGAATTCAGCAATAAAGCCTATAAGCGGTCTGCGCTTTGTTTTACATTCCCTTTCCATCTTACTTTTTTAGAAAAGCCCTGATATATCACATACATTTCCCGCCCCCATAGTCAGTACAATGTCGCCTTCCTTGGCATTTTCCTTAATGTAGCGAGCAATATCTTCAAACTCTTTGATATACACCGCACCATCTATTTTGTCTGCAAGGTCCTTTGCGTGAACTATGCCTGTGTCCTTTTCTCTTGCGGCGAAAATGTCTGTAATAATAACATTTTCCACTTCGGAAAGTGCCTTTGCAAAGTCATCTAAAAGGCTTATGGTTCTTGTATAAGTATGGGGCTGAAATATGCACCATTCGCTTTTATGATTTACGTTTTTAAGAGCCTTGATTGTAGCAGAAATTTCCGTGGGGTGATGTGCATAGTCGTCTATTACCAATGCACCGTTTACAAAACCCTTCTTTTCAAAACGGCGTTTAGTGCCCGTAAAAGCTTCAAGACCTGCCTTAATTGCATCAAAGCCGATACCCATCTTGCTTGCGGCAAGGGCGCAGGCTGTGGCGTTAAGCACATTATGAATACCCACCACGCTTAAATCTAAGTGACATTTAAGTTCATCCCCTTCGTACACATCGAAGGAAGGATAGCCAAACTCGGAATAGGTAATGTTTTTTGCACAGTAGTTTGCATCCTCAAAGCCAAATGTGTATACCTTTGCTTTTGCATTTTGTGCGGATTTAACTGAGTTTTCATTTTCACCGTTAACAACAATTATTCCGTCCTCGGGTACAAGATTGCAAAAAGATGTAAATGCATCTACGATATCATCTATATCCCTGTAATAGTCAAGGTGGTCCTCCTCTACATTGAGGATAACTGCAATTTTGGGGAAGAATTTTAAGAAGTTACGCATATACTCGCATGTTTCGGTAATAAAGTAGTCGCTTGTGCCTATTCTCAAATTACCGTCGATACCGTCAAGCTTACCGCCTACCATAACCGTGGGGTCGGTGTTTGCCTTAAGAAGTATGTAGGTAAACATAGAGGTAGCTGTGGTTTTGCCGTGGGTACCTGCCACGCTTATGGCATTTTTGTAGTCCTTCATTATCATACCAAGCATTGTGGCACGGTCTATAAGCTCTATACCCTTTTCCTTTGCGGCGATAATCTCGGGGTTATCCTCATGTACTGCAGAAGTGTATACAACCATATCCTGACTTGTAATATTTTCTGCAAAATGACCTATTTTAACGTCGGCACCAAGACATCTTAACTCCTCCACGGAGTCGGACTCAGACATATCGGAGCCTGACACCTTAATACCGTTGTTTAAAAGTATCTTGGCAATACCACTCATGCTGATACCGCCAATGCCTATAAAATGGACAAATTTATTCAAAGTAAACACTCCAATGTTTTGTGATAATTAAATTATACACCCAAAATTCAAAAAAATAAACACTTATTTTTATATGCCGGAATATTTTTTTGATTTTATGAAAAAAATACTTGTAAAACAAATTGAAAGGACTTATATGAAATGGAAATAACCGACATCCGCATAAGACAAATGACTGCCGAAGCAAAAATGAAGGCGGTGGTATCCGTAACCTTTGACAATGCATTTGTGGTACACGATATAAAAATAATAGAAGGCACAGACAAACTGTTTATAGCAATGCCGAGCCGTAAAACTCCCGACAATGAGTTTAAAGACATTGCCCACCCCATAAATCCCGAAATGAGAGAAGCACTTTCCACGTCAATACTTGAAAAATATCAGTCTACCCTTATTCAGCAGGAAGAGCAGATAATTTAAATAAATATTGACAAATTCCTTTTGATGATATACACTTATTGTTAAGAAAATTGTCGAAAGGAAGTTTTTAGAAATGTCAATATTAAAAGAGTTTAAAGAGTTTGCAATCAAAGGTAATGTCATTGATATGGCTGTCGGTGTTGTTATAGGTACAGCTTTCAGTAAAATAGTTACCTCCCTTGTTAACGACATCATAATGCCGCTTACAACTTGCTTTATTAAGCAGCAGTTCAGTTCTCTGTATATAAAGTTACGTGGCACCAATGTGCTTGCATACGGTAATTTTATCCAGACAATTGTAGACTTCTTAATCATTTCAGTATCCATATTTGCCGTAGTTAAGGTTATGAATGCATTTAAGAGAAAGAAAGAAGAAGTCGTTGCCGAAGCTCCCAAGGGTCCTTCCACAGAAGAACTCCTTACGGAAATAAGAGATTTACTTGAAAAACAAAATAAACAGTAATTACGTACATTATCAAGGACTGCTCACGCAGTCCTTTTTTATTTCCAAATTTTGATTGTTGAAAAAAGTTCTTTTTTGTAGTAAGATTATTTTTGTTGGTTGACATAATTATTGCAAAGTTCGAGAGAAATTCCACAAAGGGTAGCATTTAACGGCATTTTGCGAAAACGAGCACCAATAATTATGTAAACAATAATAACAAAGGAGGACTTATACGTGTCTAATTTCAAAAGATTTGTATCATCTGTGGCGACAGCAGCAATTCTTGCATCGGGAATTGGCATCAACTCCCATGCCGCACTTTCAACCGACGTTATAGGTACCGACTACGAGGAAGCAGCCAAAGTCTTAAGCGCATTTGAGGTTATGGTAGGCGACGGCGGAACAGGACTTTTCCGTCCAAATGACCCCATAACCAGAAGTGAGGTAACAAAGATTGCCGTCGCTTTAAAGGGACTTAATCATGCAGCATCAAGCTCCACCCAGACCAAGTACCCCGATGTAAGAGAAAACCATTGGGCAAAAGGCTATATAAATGTAGGAACCTCCGAAAAGCTGGTTGTAGGTGACGATTTGGGCAACTTCCGCCCCGATGACCTTATATCCTACGCTGAAGCGGTAACGATTCTTGTAAGAGCCATAGGCTACGAGCCTCAGGCACAGTCCAAGGGCGGTTACCCCACAGGGTACCTTGTGGCAGGTAACTCCACAGGTCTTACAAGCGGAGTAACTGTGGCAGCTGCAAGAAGCAAAGACACCATTACCCGTGGTGAGGTAGCAAAACTTGCATACAACTCCTTAAACATCAACCTTATGGAGCAGACAGGCTTTGGAAGTAACGAAAAATACGAAATCACCGACGAAACTCTCCTTACCTCCAAGCACGATGCAAAGCTCGTGTCAGGTAAGGTAACCGCAGTAGGCAGCTCTGCCCTTGAAGGTACAGGCGTAAACAAAGATGAAATTATGATAGACGACAAAGTCTACAACATAGGTAACGCCGATATAAGAAATGTACTCGGTCTTAATGTAGATGCATATATAAGCACAGCATCCAAAACAAAAGATACCGTGGTAGCTATAGTTCCCGGTGAAAATAAAAATGCAATTACCACTATTAAGGCAGATGACCTTGACAGCGTAACATCAAGCCTTATAACCTACCTCAACGGTAACAAAAAAACAAAAATACAGATACCCTCCGGCTCTTACGTGGTATACAACGGTATGGCAACAGATGCGGATGACCTTAAGATGATTGATTCCGGTTATATTACCGTAGTGGAAAACGATAAGAACAAAAAGATTGTATTTATAAACGAAACAGAAAACTACGTTGTAGATGAGGTTATCTCCACCTCCGGCAGAGTAATTGACAAATACGGCAAAGCTCCCCTCATTCTCGACGAAGATAACGAAGATACCACCTTTATAATAGAAAAGGATTCCAAGGTTATAAAACCCTCCGAGCTTAAGGAATGGGATGTGCTCACTGTTACCGTAAGTAAGGACAAGAGTCTTGTATACGGAACTGTTACCAACAGCACTGTGGAAGGCTCTGTAGAAGAAAAGAACACCGATACCGTAACAATTTCCGGCAAAGAGTATAAAGTTGCCGCAAACTACCCCAACGAAATCAAGCTCAAAGATGAAGGTATATTCTATCTTGACAACGAAGGCAAAATCGCCGCATTTAACGAAGCTAATGTCATATCCAAAGATTATGCCTACCTTGTAAACATGGGTACAACAACAGGTCTCAGCTCTACCTTGAAGCTTGAGGTTCTTACCTCCGAAGGCAAGCTTGCAACCTTAAATGCTGCATCCAGAATTAAGGTAGACGGCAAAACTCATACCTCCCCTTCTTCTGCCATGAGTGCAATAGGCGATAAAGGTCAGCTTATAACCTTTAAAACAAATTCCAATAATGAGATTACAGAAATAAAGAGAAGTACCGAAAGCGAAGAAATCAACGAAAACAAATTCACATTAAACTTCTCCGAAGAAAATGTAAAATACTCTTCTAAAAACTCCAAACTTCTTGCAAACGCTATGAAGGTAACCATAGACAACAATACCGTAGTGTTTGACATTCCTGCCTCCTCCGAGGACGGCGAGGATTACTCCGTAACAGACAAGAGCTTCTTTGCAGACGGTGACAGCTACGATGTAATAGTGTACGATGTTTCCGAGGACCTTGTGGCAGGTGCAGTTATAGTAACAAGCAGTGAAAACAAAGCAAGCGAAGAAAGTAATATTGTTGTGGTAGACAGACTCTCCACTACAAAGGACGAGGACGGCAACAGTGTGGTTAAGCTTTACGGCTTCCAGAATGGTGAAAAGGTGACATTTACCTCCGATAACGATATATTCACCAAAGGCTCATCCAACCTTGAAAACGGCGACATCATTCAGATTAAAGCGGATTCCAAGGGCAATGCCAAGGCAATAACTCTCCTCTTCGACTCCGACAATGCAGAAAATGAATTTTCCAAAGAAATCTCCGAAAATCTTACCCTTGAATACGGCAAGGTTACAAAGAGATTCTCAAACTCCTTCAACCTTCAGGTAAATGACGGTTCTGCAAACAACTACGCTTGGAGTAATGCCAATGTGTATCTGGTAGACAGCTCCAAGAACTCCAATAAAATAACCGTGGGTGACGCTTCCGATATTCAGAAGTATGACGAATCCAACCCCGAAAGAGTTTTTGTAAGAATCTACAAGGACGAAGTAGCAGACATTGTAATTGTAAAACAGTAATATAGAACTTTTCAAAAAAGCTTTTGCTTCGGCAGAAGCTTTTTTGTAATAAAATTCATTTTCAAATTACATACTAATTCCAAAAGGAGTGTACTCTATGAATATTTCAAACAAGGAATATGACCGCATGGTCAAAAAAGCAACCCCTAATTCAGCATTAGTTGCCGATTGCATCAAAGCCTTTGTGGTAGGCGGTATAATATGCGTTATAGGGCAGCTTATAAACGAAGGATATCTGGCACTTGATATTAAAAAAGAAGATGCATCTGCCCTTGCAAGTGCCACTCTTGTACTGATAGGTGCTACCCTTACAGGCTTTGGCGTATATGACAAAATAGCAAATATCGGTAAAGCAGGAACCCTTGTACCAATTACCGGCTTTGCCAACTCCATAGTATCACCTGCAATGGAATACAAAACAGAAGGTCTTGTGCCCGGGGTAGGTACCAAGATGTTTACAATAGCAGGTCCTGTCATAGTCTACGGAATATCCGCATCGGTAATATATGCATTTATTTATAAACTTACGGGAGGGTTCTGATTGGGCATCAAAAAGGGTAAGCAAACCATTGCTTTTGAAAACAGCGTGTATATAAAGAGCTTCTATTCCTCGGCAGGCAAAACCGAAGGCGAGGGACCTTTGGGAAACTGCTTTGATGTAATATACGATGATGAATATATTGAAGCAAAAAGCTGGGAACAGGCTGAAAATAATATCTTAAGGCACACCGTAACAGGTGTTTTCGCCAAGGCAGGAGTCACACCTGATGACATAGACTACGTATTTTCCGGGGATTTATTGAATCAATGCACCGCAAGTTCCTTTGGTCTTAAAGATATGGGAATCCCCTACTACGGTCTGTACGGTGCCTGCTCCACTATGGCAGAGTCTATGGGACTTGGTTCGGTAATGGTGGATGGTCTCTACGGTAAAAATGTACTGGCTGTAACCTCAAGTCATTTTTGCGCCAGCGAAAAGCAATACCGATTTCCTCTTGAATATGGGGCTGTACGCACACCGTCTGCTCAATGGACGGTAACGGGAAGCGGTGCGGTTATACTGACAAATGAAAAATCAAATATCTGCGTAGAAAGCATAACCACGGGAAAAATGGTGGACTTTGGCGTGAAAGATTCCGCAAATATGGGTGCGGCAATGGCACCTGCGGCGGCAGACTGCATTATAACCCACTTAAATGATATGGGACTTATGCCCACCGACTACGATTGCATCGTAACAGGGGACCTTGGTATTGTAGGAAGTAAGCTTGTGGTGGAGCTGTGCCAAAGAGAAGGAGTAGATATATCGGGAGTTCACATAGACTGCGGCTCAATGATATTTAACCCCGATGAACAGAATACAGGTGCAGGCGGAAGCGGTTGCGGTTGCTCGGCAAGCGTGTTCTGCGGACATTTCTGCAAAGAACTGGAAAAAGGAAATATAAAAAGAATGCTCCTTGTGTGTACGGGAGCACTTATGAGTCCGACTACCTATCAGCTTGGGGAAAGTGTAATTGGAATTGCACATGGTGTGGGATTGAAGGGATTGATTCTATGAAATTTCTATATGTATTCTTAGTCGGAGGATTTTTGTGTATGATAGCACAAATCCTCATAGATAAAACAAAAATGAGCCCTGCAAGGATAATGGTAAGCTACGTAGTGGCAGGGGTAATTCTTACTGCCATAGGCTTATATGAACCTATCGTTAAATTTGCCAACTGCGGTGCTACGGTGCCCATTATAGGCTTCGGGTATTCCCTTGCCAAAGGGGCACAGAAGCTTGTAGACCAAAAGGGTTGGCTTGGAGTGCTTGGCGGAGGAATTACCGGCACAAGCACAGGTATAGCTGCGGCAATAGTTTTTGGTATGATATGTTCGGTAATTTTCAAACCAAAATCCAAATAATTAATGAGTCTGTATGAATTTATGTTCTTTCATACAGGCTCATTTTAAGATTAATTATTTTCTTTTGATTGTTTCGGGCATAAGCAACAGTTTTATATGCTCCTCCGAAATCGCGAACAATATAGCATATTACTGTGTCTGCCCTGTCAATCATTTCCAGATTACGACACTTTATTGCATTTTTGTAGTGTGTTTTTTCCGGGTATATTTCCACATCGTCATAGTAACTTAAAAAATGTTCTTCGTTGTTTGTAAATTCTGCAGTAACGTATGGTAACACAAGAATATGCGAAAGATTTTCAAAGCCA
>CAYXPV010000066.1:0-7820 GCA_964467285.1 uncultured Oscillospiraceae bacterium | reverse complement strand
TGTACAAACAACTTTGTACGGCCTTTTTTATGCCAAACAACTGTTGCATTCCTCAGCTATATTTGATATACTTTATATGTGATTATGCGGAGTTATGATAAATGCTCCATCAATTGAAAAAGGAGATATGACTATGAAATTGAATAAACTTTTTATTTTTGCCATACTTTGCCTTGTAACTATTCTTTCTATAGGTGTTTGTGCTTCGGCTAAAGAAGATATTCCCGAAGTTACTGTTGCTGTTTACGCAGATTTTAAACCCTTTGAGTATACCGACGATGCCGGAAATCTTGTGGGTATAGATATTGAAATAATGAATGAATTGTGCAAAAAAATGAATGTAAATCCTAAGTATACAAATGTTGACTTTGACGCTATAATACCCTCAGTCAGAAGTCCTCTCGCCGACTTTGGTATTTCTGCAATTACCGCTACCGAGCAAAGGAAAAAAGTTGTAGACTTTACAGAACCCTACCTCACCTGCAAAGTTTATAACCCTAATCTTGATAAATGGTACGATGAAAGCTATGCGATTCCCGTAAAGCTTACCGGTGAATATAAGGAAGAACTCAACATTGCCATTGCAGAGCTTGCCGAGGAAGGAATTATTGACGAAATAGCAAAGAAGTATGGCCTTACTAAAGATGCCGACGGAATATTTACATACCACCTTCCCAAAGCGGAAAGCAAAGCCGAAACCTCCTACAAGGTTGCATCCTGGGCAAAGTCCGGTGTAGAATACGGAATCAAAAACAACTGGACAACTCCCTCCGACTTTAACAATGACTACACAGTAAGCATAAACAGAGAGCAATTCTGCGAAATTACTTACAATATGCTCAGAGATCTGGATATGGTCGGAACCGTGAACATTGCCGATACATCTTTTTCAGATACCAATAACACAAAAATTCTTTATCTGGCACAGGAAGGCATCATAAGCGGAAAAGGCAACGGCTTATTTGCTCCTCAGGATAATCTTACCAGAGCCGAAGCTGCTTCCATTCTTTACAGAGTTGCACGCTATAACGGAATGTCTATTCCCGAATACGAAGGCTCTCCCTTTGAAGATGATGCTGAAATCCCCACCTGGGCAAAAGAATACATATACTTTGCAGTATCTGCAAAAATTATGTCCGGAACCGGAAACGGTTTTTCTCCGCTTACCACATATACCGCGGAACAGGCAGTATCTACAATCGAAAGACTTTATAAAGCTTTGAAATAATCCCCGGAGGTTACAATATGATTCCGGTTATTTCCGTAGAATTAATGCGCAAATGCGATGAATACACCATAAATAACATTATCTCTTCCAAAGAGCTTATGTACAAAGCCGGTAAAGCTGTTTTTGACCTGGCAAAGCCCACAGATAACAGCGTTATTGTCTGCGGCAGCGGAAACAATGCGGGAGACGGGTATGTAATTGCCCTGGAGATGGCAAACGCAGGTCTTAACCCTACCCTTTTGCTCCTTTCGGACAAATTCTCCGAGGACGGTCTTTATTATTTTAACCAATGTAAAAACCGTGGCATAAACATAGTCTTTGCTGACGAAAACACAAATTTCGATGAATATTCCGAGATTGTAGACTGCATATTCGGTACAGGCTTCAAAGGTGAACCCCGTGGACTTACCGCGGAAATCATCGATAAAATAAATCACGCACATAAAAGAACCATCTGTGTAGATATAAACAGCGGATTAAACGGCAACACCGGCGAATATGTCAAATGTGTAAAATCCGATGTTACCGTATCAATCGGTTATTTTAAAACAGGTTTTTTCCTTGGTCATGCCTTTGATGTCATTAAAAAAATTATCAATGCCGACATAGGAATTAAACTTACGGAACCACCATATTTTCTTATAAACAGCATAAACGACTTCCCCTATGAGTACACCGATTGTTCCATTGCTTTGGGCGAAAACCCCATTGGTGAACTTATGTCAGCGGCACATGGGAGCTTCCTACGTTGTAACAACATATTGACCAACGGTACAGAAACCTACATTATTGCAGGAGATACACCTTATGAATATTAAACCCATCGCCACCATATACACACCCTTTTCGGATAAATTCGGCGTACCCCGACAAAGCGGTCTTGCCGCTACAAAGGGGAAAATTGTATTTGAACCTTCCTACCGTAACCCGGATGCTGTTCGCGGTCTTGAAGGTTACTCGCATATATGGCTTATATGGCAGTTTTCTCAAAGTGTAAGAGATGAATGGTCACCCACGGTGCGACCGCCTCGTCTTGGCGGAAACAAAAGAATGGGAGTTTTTGCCACGAGGTCTCCCTTCAGACCGAACAGTCTGGGGCTATCCTCTGTCAAACTTCTGGACATTGATTTTAACAGCGAGGAAGGTCCCGTTCTGTATGTTGAAGGTGCTGACATAACCGACAATACTCCTATTTTCGATATAAAACCATATCTTTCATACACAGATTGCCATCCTGACGCAGAATGCGGATTTGCGGACGAAGCTTTCGGATATAAGCTCAATGTACAGGTTGCCGACGGGCTTCTTTCCAAAATACCCGATGAATATCATGAATCCCTGATAAACATCCTGGAAAATGATCCCCGGCCGTCCTACCATGACAATCCGGAAAGAATCTACAAAATGTCTTTCCTTGAATTTACTGTAGAATTCTCGGTGAAAGACAGTATACTGACACTCTCAAATATATATAATACGGAGGAATTATGAAATCTCAAAAAAACTATATTTCCATAATTATTATTTTTGCAGTAGTCGCTGTGCTTATTTTATGCAGCATTGTTTTATACTATCTCATAACAAAACCTGCCGAAAATCCCGTTAAAACAAGCAATAACAACGACAAACCCGTAATTGTTGAAGAGGAATTCCCTGATTCTGTAGAATATAAAATTGAAAAAGATGAGCTTTCCTTTGAAAACACCGAACAAGGCCTATACCTTACTCAGTATTTTGAAAAAGTTGTAATAACCGACAAAGGCGACAACTTCAAAAAAATAAATGACCATATTCAAAAACATTCGGACCGTTTTATAGATGAAGCGAAAGAAAACGAATCTTTTGTAGAAGATGAGGAATACAGAAGCAATATGAACTACAGCAACTATTGCTCTGCTTCTGTTACAAAAAACTCCGACGGTATACTTAGCATCAAAATAACAAGAGTCTGGTTCATGGGCGGTGTGAGTAATGTGGATTCCTACGGTCTTAACTATGACCTTAAAACAGGCGAAGAACTAAATGTTGCAAACTATCTCGGAATGTCAAAATCCGAAACCGAAAGCTATTTTAAAGAAGAATCAAAAAAGCAAATAAAAGAAGGCTTTTTTGAAGATGCTGCGCAAACCATAGATAACTTCACTCTTGCTGATTTTAATTATTACATTAAAGATAACAGTATTTTCCTTTGCTACTCCACCTATACCCTTGCACCCGGAGCCGCAGGAGAAGTTATTATGGAAATACCCATTCCCGATAAAGAAAAATAAGGAGAGGACAACCGTATGCACAAATTGTGGTATAACAAAGAAGCTCTGACCTGGGAAGAAGCTCTCCCCATCGGAAACGGAAGACTCGGAGGTATGTTTTTTTCATCTCCGATAAATGACAGAATCCAGATTAATGAGGATACACTTTGGACAGGATATCCCAACAAAGAAACAAGAAAACACAGTATGGAAGATTTATTACCCATACGACAGCTTATACGTGAAGGAAAATACCCAGAAGCGAATAAAGCTTTATCAGACACCATGCTTGGAATTACCTGCGAAGCATATATTCCCTACGGAAGTATATACATAGAACTTGCGCCCACACGCTCGGAAATTACCGATAATGTGGATATTACCGACTACTATCGCGAACTGGATATGGAAACCGGCATAGTAAAAACCTCTTACAAATACAGCGGTTGCGGCATATCAAAGGAGTATTTTGTATCGGAGGCAGACGATGTTCTTGTGGTTAATATTAAATGCGATAAAAAAATGCATTTCCACATATATCATTCCATACCTCTTGAGAACAAACTCTCGGAAACCGACAGCGGTGTAAAATATATTGGAAGATGCCCGTCAAACACCAAGCTTGAATATACCGACGATGAAACCGTGCATTTTGCATCCCATATTGATGCAATAGCAGACAGCACAGGCGAAGGTGAATGGGATTTGAGCTACATAAAAGGCGGTGGCTACATGAGAGTGGGCGGTGCTGGTGTAACCCTCATATTCTCACTCAAAACAAGCTTTAACGGATATAACAAAAAGCCGGTATCAGAGGGCAAAGAATATATAAATGCCTGTACCGATACTATGAATAAAGCTATGAATTACAGCTATGATGAGCTTAAGCAACGTCACATTGCCATACACAAAGAAAAATTCAACAGAGTATCGCTTAAAATTGACGGTGCAGATTTCTCCGATGAACCTACAAACAAAAGAATCAAGCTTGCAGGTCAGGGAAGATGCGACAACGGTCTTGTAAGCCTACTTTTTGATTATGCAAGATATCTTACCATATGCGGCTCTGCCGAGGGCAGTCAGCCTATGAACCTTCAGGGTATATGGAATGACAAAATGCTTCCCGCTTGGAACAGCGATTACACAATTAATATCAACACAGAAATGAACTACTGGATGACAGAAACATGTAACCTTCCCGAGTGTCACATGCCCCTTTTCAGGATGCTTGAGGAATTATGTGAAAAAGGTAATACCTTTGACCTTCCGGGTTGGTCGGTATGGCACAACACGGATTTGTGGAGATTTAATCACGAAGCAACAAAACAACCCCTTTGGGGATATTGGCAAATGGGCGGTTTTTGGCTCCTTCGCCACATATGGGAACACTATATACATACAAATGATATTAACTTTTTAGAAAGAATGTACCCTGTAATGCTTGGTGCAACAGATTTTCTTAAAGAATGGATGACAGAAGACGAAAACGGAAACCTTACCACATGCCCCTCTACCTCACCGGAAAATGAATTTCTCTGTGGCGATGAAAAATGTGCTGTATGTGAAGGCAGTGCGATGGACTTGTCCATCTGCTATGATGTATTTGACAAAACCGTTAAAGCAGGTAAGGCTCTCGGAAAAGATGTAGCTGAACTTGAAAAAGTGCTTAACCGCATTAAGCCTGTTGCCATAGGAAAAGACGGCAGAATACTGGAATGGAGCAAAGAACTTCCCGAATCCGAACACGGTCACAGACATATTTCACATCTGTACGGATTATTCCCGTCTGACATATGGGCTGACGGAAAATATGACGATGCCGCAAGAAAAACTCTGGAGTTCCGACTTGCAAACGGTGGCGGACATACCGGTTGGTCAAACGGTTGGATTGCCAATATTTATGCAAGACTTGGCGACAGCAAGGGAGTTATAAACTCTATAACCAATATGTTTAAAAAGTCTATTTATCCCAATATGCTGAATGCACATCCGCCATTCCAGATAGATGGAAACTTTGGCATATGTTCCGCTATATGCGAAGCTTTAATGCAAAGCCACAAAGGCAAAATAGAGCTTTTACCCGCACTCCCGCAAGAATGGATATCCGGTGAAGCACGTGGCTTTATTACCCGTACAGGCGAAAAAATAAGCTTTAAATGGAAAGACGGCAAAGCGGAAATTACCGAGAGGAAACCGGTATGAATGCGAAAAACTTTTACTTACCAATCTACAAAATGCTTGAAAGCGTAACTCCACTTTCAAAAGACTGTGGTATGCTTTGCGGCGGTGCCTGCTGCAAAGAAGGTGAAACCGAAAGAAAAGGGATGATTCTTTTCCCCTATGAAGAAAAACTGCTTCAGGGGCAAAATTATGAAATTATAAAGTCCAATTGGAAATACGGTGACAACTATGCGCATATACTATACTGCAGCGGTATTTGTAACAGGAACTACAGGCCTCTTGCTTGCAGAATATTTCCTCTTACCCCGTATGTCAATGATGACGGAAGCGTAAAACTCATTATGAATCCACTTGCAAAGGGTATATGCCCTCTGGCAAGAAGTCTTCGTATTTCTCAGCTTGAACCGTTGTTTCTTACCAATGTGCAAAAGGCAATAAACCGTATACGGAAATTAAAGAACGGAAAAGTTTATATCAATATGTTGTCGGACAATGCCAAAGATTTTATGAAATTAAGATAAATTCCATTATTCAATTTTGACCATAACTATTGACAAAGAGCCAAAAAACAACCCCTTGCTCAAATCGAGCAAGGGGTTTTAGTTAACATTAAACTAATTCAATTATTGCCATCTCGGCATCGTCACCGCGTCTGGGACCTAATTTCATAATTCTGGTATAGCCGCCGTTTCTGTCTGCATACTTGGGAGCGATTTCATCAAATAACTTGATTACAACGTCTCTCTTTGTGATGTATGCAAGTGCCTGTCTCTTTGTATGCAATGTATTAGTTTTACCTAATGTTATCATTTTTTCAGCCATGCATCTTGTTTCTTTAGCCTTTTCAACGGTTGTTTCGATCTTACCGTTTTCAAGGAGAGAAGTAACGAGATTCTTAAGCATTGCTTCTCTGTGATCGGAAGCACGACCAAGTTTTCTTGTACCGGGCATCGGATAAACCTCCTTTGTACTATTTATATACCAAATATCTGATCAACAATGATTACTCGTCATATTCCTTGGAGAATTCCAATCCCAAAGAAGTAATCTTGCCGACAACTTCTTCGAGGGACTTTCTGCCGAGGTTTCTTACTCTCATCATTTCAGCTTCTGACTTGGAAACCAAATCAGCAACAGTGTTGATTCCTGCTCTCTTCAAGCAGTTGAATGAACGAACGGACAAATCGAGTTCTTCGATAGTGGTTTCAAGAACCTTATCCTTCTTCTCTTCTTCTTTCTCAACCATAATATCGGTATTGGCAATATCGTCGGAAAGATCTGTAAAGAGGTTCATATGCTCAGTAACAATCTTTGAACTCAAGGAAAGTGCATCTTCAGGAGCAATAGTTCCGTCGGTGAAGATTTCCAATGTGAGCTTGTCGTAGTCTGTTATCTGACCTACACGATAGTTTGTAACTGTGTAGTTAACCTTGTCTACAGGAGAATATACAGAATCTACAGGTATTACACCGATAACGTTCTGGAGCTTCTCTTTGTTTTTTTCGCTTGTTACATAACCTCTGCCGTTTTCAAAAACGATTTCCATATAAAGTCTTGCCTTATCGCTTAAAGTAGCAATGTGCAAATCACCGTTCATGATATCAATTTCGTGGTCTGTAACAATATCCTTTGCGAGTACTTCACCTGCACCGTTTGCTTCAATGTAAACAGTTTTGGGAGTATCGCTGTAGACTTTTGCTATGATTCTCTTTACATTAAGAATTATTTCTGTAACGTCTTCTTTAACACCGGGAATTGTGGAAAACTCATGGAGAATTCCGTCAATCTTAACGCTTGTGGGCGCCGCACCGGGAAGTGAAGATAAAAGAACTCTTCTTAATGCATTACCTAAAGTTGTACCGTAACCTCTTTCAAGAGGCTGAACTTCAAATTTCGCATATCTGGGATTGGTCTTGTCATCAACTCTTTCAAGACCGGGTTTCACCATTTCGATCATATTTTAACCCTCCATTTCAAAACTAATATTATCTCATTACTGAGGGCATCCTTATTATTTGGAGTACAACTCGATAATAAGGTGTTCTTCAACGTCAAAGTCAATATCGTCTCTCTGAGGTACAGCAATAACCTTACCTATTACTGTAGTCTTATCCATATCTAACCACTTAGGACTAGCTCTTGAAGAATTCTTTTCGATAAGA
>CAYXPV010000065.1:0-7865 GCA_964467285.1 uncultured Oscillospiraceae bacterium | reverse complement strand
CATTGGTAATTCCTCCTTAGAAATTAAATATTTTATTCCATATGCCTATATTTTACTATAAAATACAGTTTTATGCAATAGTTAAGTTTAAAAAAATTACTATAATTTTACAAATGTTTTTCAAGATTATATTGGTCATTTTAACAAGGGTATTATTTATGGTAAAGACGTTTGTTTTCGTAGTGGGCTTCACAACTTACATTAATACCCAAACGTCTTAAAAGCATTTCATCGGACTCATTTAAAATAACCGAAAAATGAGCGTCACTGCCTTCCAGGTTGGAGAGTTGTTCCTTAGCAGCTTTGGCTTCGGGGTCATCTACCGCAGAAATGGTAAGGGCTATGAGAACCTCGTCTGTATGCAAACGGGGGTTTTTGTGTTTCAGGTTACCGGTTTTAAGAGCGCATATAGGCTCTAAAACACTTGATGAAATAAGGTCTTTTTCCTCGTCTATACCGGCAAGATATTTAAGCGCATTAATAAGCAGTGCCGATGCCGCACCCAAAGTATCGGAGGTTCTGCCGGTAATAACCTTTCCGTCGGGAAGCTCAATTGCTCCGGCAGGTCTACCTGTACTTTTTGCCTTTGTAAGTGCCGCAGATACCGCAGGGGATATCTCTGAAGTGATACCTGCGTGATTCATAAGTATTTCAAGTTTAACAACTTCGTTTCCATCGGACTTGCCGCAATATTTGTCTACGCAGGCTTTGTAATACCGACGGAGAATTTCCTTCTTGGAAGCATCACAGCAGACATCATCGTCAACTATGCAGTTACCTGCCATATTGACACCCATATCTGTAGGTGAACTGTAGGGCGATGAGCCCTGTATCATTTTAAATATTGTATTAAGTACGGGGAAGATTTCCACATCACGATTATAGTTAACCGCTTTTTCGCCATAGGCTTCCAAGTGGAAGGGGTCGATCATATTTACATCGTTGAGGTCGGCTGTAGCCGCTTCGTACGCAAGGTTAACGGGGTGTTTTAAGGATATGTTCCATATGGGGAAGGTTTCAAATTTGGCATAACCTGCAGTAATACCTCTTTTATGGTCGTGATAAAGCTGGCTTAAGCAGGTTGCCATCTTGCCGCTTCCGGGGCCGGGAGCCGTCACTACAATAAGCGAACGGGTAGTTTCTATATAATCATTCTTACCAAGGCCTTCATCACTTACAATATGCTGCACATCGGAGGGATAGCCTTTGATGCAATAATGACAGTAACTTTTAATGCCGAGAGCTGCAAGCTGCTTTAGAAAAGCATTGGATGCAGGCTGACCTTTGTAACGTGTAAGAACTACGCTACCTACATATAAATCCATCTCGCGGAAGGTGTCTATAAGTCTTAACACATCTTCATCATAAGTTATGCCAAGGTCGCCACGCATCTTGTTGGACTCAATGTCCTCGGAATTTATGGTAATAACTATCTCTGCTTCATCTTTAAGCTGCTGAAGCATTCTGATTTTACTGTCCGGCTCAAAACCCGGAAGAACCCTTGAAGCGTGGAAATCGTCAAAAAGCTTTCCGCCGAATTCCAGATAGAGCTTTCCGCCGAAAAGATTGATACGATTACGTATCTGCTCCGACTGCATAGTAAGATATTTTTGATTATCAAATCCTATCTTTTTCATAACCCATACACCTCACAAACGAAAAGTGGTACATTAGTCCTTGGAAGGTTAACTTAAATAACACTCCAAAGTCTATTATACCACATTTTTTTCAATTTGAAAAGATATTTATAATATATTTTTTATTATTTTGAAAGCGGCACATCCTTCACATTCTGCAAACCGATAACCTTACCGAAGCTATTAATCTTTATATCCTCTCCATCCCTCTTTAAAGCAAAGGGACGGATTTCATTAACGGAGCCGGCTTTCTCAAAAACCGCTTTAGCTTTCTCTTTGAAAATTCCGTCAAGAGCTTCTTTGAGCAACTGCTGCTTTTCTTCATCCGTTGTTTTTGCAGTTATCTTGCCTTCTTCAATGAGTTTGTCTGCTATATCCGTTACTGTTTTGTCAATATCAATCTTTAAAATTTCCTCAGCGAACAATTTTTCGGCAGTTGTGACAGCGGGAACCTCTGTTACAAGTTCATATTTTTCTTCTGCATCTCCTTTGTCAAAACTGCCTTCAACCTTACAAATGTAGGATTTACGCATTTCAAAGCCATCTTCCAAAAGAATGGTCATAAAAATTCTCTTTGTAGTGTTATCCTTTACACCCTTGAGTAATTCTTTTGTGCATTCCTCTTTGGTTTGCATTTCAATATTTACGTCTTCGGCTACAAGGCTTTTGATGCCTTCCTCGTCGAAGCTATCAAAGCAAGTGCGAAGCTTACGCAGCTGTTCGGACTGTTCTGCTTCGGGGACGGGAGAACCTTTCGATTCTTGGTTTTTTTCCTGATTTTTGCTTTGTTCTTTACTGATTTTGTCACTCTCAACAGTAGCTCCGCCATTGTTTTCTTTGGCATTTTTCTTATGAACATTACGCCAATTGCAGGAAGTTAAAAAAAGCATCAATGACAAAGCAAGTGTTATAAACACAAATGTGTTAACAGTTTTTTTCATAGTCACTACCCCTTATCCGAAGTATAAATAACGATTACCATTATTATACTTTACTACAAATACTCTGTCAACATAAAAAACCGGAGAACGCAAACAGTTCTCCAGTTTAATTATTCCGAGAAATTTAAATCAGCCTAAAATTTCTTTAACAAAATCTACATCATTCTGGTCAACATACCACTTGCCGTTCTTCTCAACGACTTTGATATCAACTGTGTTTTCAACGATATCAGCAGCCTCTACTTCTATGGCAATTTCGGGAAGTATTCTGGCTATTACCTCATTCATGAGAGCTTCCATAATTTCTTCCTCTGTGGAATTCTGTGTAATAGTACCGTTTTCTACAAGTTCCAATGCGATTTCTTCGCCAAGTGCTGCAGTTTCTTCGCTACTCATTATAGTTTCAAGAGAAGCCAAAGCCTGCTGAAAATCAGGTGTGGAATATTCTACGGTAGCAACGTAATCGTCGCCGTCTTCCTTAACTTCAACTATTTTGTATTCCACGCAATCCTTCATGATATCAATTATTCCTTCAGCAAAAGGATTCATATACTGAATCATTTCTTCATCTACTTCACTTTCTCTCATGCCGGCAAGAACTATTTCTTCTGCTGTTTCATATCCGATATCATTTACGAAAGCTTCACCATCTAAACAATACTCGGACATCTTTGCGATATCCATTTCGCAATAAGCATCCATAAAACCTTTAACAGCTTTTTTTGCATCAGCCTTGTGGTCAACTTCTTCTGTTACTTCCTCTGGTGTTTTCTGAGTTTCGGCATCATCACTGCATGCTACAAAAGAAAAAACAAGAGTAAGAGTAAGAACTGCACACAAAATAATTCTAAGCATTTTTTTCATTTTTACATACTTCCTTTCTAAGTTTTCTTTAAATGCTAAGGGTATTATAAACCCAAATAATACAAAAGTCAATACGATGAGCCCTTCAATCCACAAAATTATAGAGTGTATCTCCGCCGGAAAGTCCTGTGTAGAAAACGATTACATAGTCAGGTTTTTTGTCGGATATATACTTGGTAAGGTCGAGGCGGTCACCCACATATCCCCCTTCTCTTATATCGGTAATATAGGTTTTTGAAAAACCAAGTGAGAAAAAAGGCGTAAATGCGCAACCAAAGGAATCTCTGATTATTACCACGGTTTTACCTTCGGGATTTAACTTGTTGGTGATAATCTGCTCTCGGAAATCGCCACCGCTGTATGTTGCGTAAGGATTCAAACTGTAGTGGTCTTTTTCTGCCAGATTTTCCTTGTAAAGCAAATCTTCAAAGGTTCCCTCTCTCCACAATTCTTTTACAGGTTGCTCCTCTGTGAGAGCCGTGTCAAACTTAGGAATTATGAGATTTATATCGTCGGGACCGTAGGGGCTGAAATATCTTCCCGTCTTTTTGCCCTGAGAACCAAGGAACCAATTTTTGTATAAAGTCTTGGTATAGCTTTGCTCGTTCCATATATTTTTGTCGCAGCTGTAGCCATAGTTATCCGTCAGAAACTCTCCAACCTTTGCCGATGCCCATATACCGTTTTCGGGACGCCAGTGGTGGTCTGTGGCAAAAAACATTTCCTCATCGGATATGCCATCCTTTTCCGCCTGTTCTATAAGGCTGAGAAAAGGAATTTTGTTTGCCCTGAGCTTTTCAGCAAACCTGTCACAATTGGACTTGGTATAATCCTGTACATTGCCGGGATACTGCAATAAATACCCTTTTGTGGGCGCCATGACATACACAAACTCTGCACCATTATCCTCAGCCACATCCATAAGCTCCTTCACCTTTTTGGCACGAAGGCTTATATCATCATCGGACATATACGGTCTGGGGTTGGCAAGATAACCGTTTTCTGCCAAAATTACCGTAGAATCTTCTTTTTCTATAACCCTTCTGCCTGTGTAACGATTGTAAAGAGAATTCAAATCCATTGCTTGATCGTGATAGCTGACACCGTCCGACACAGCACTTTCCACGTTGGAGGTGGCATTGGAGAAGGATATGGAGTATCCGTACACCTTCAAATCAGCCAAAAACTGCGTTACCGTATTCTTAATACCGCCAAAAATGCCCATCGCAAAAAATCCCGATACAACAATTGTCGCAACAAGGATAAACACTATTTTGTTTTTGGTTACTTCTTTCATGGTATTACCTCATTTAAAAGTTAAAATAAATAAAGGGATTGTAGGAACTGCTTATAAGCGATGAAATGCAAAGAGCAAAAAGTCCCGTAAGACAAAGGATATACAGTATATCCAAAACTATATTTTTCTTGATTTTTACCTTTACATATTCGGCTATAGGTGCCGAGCAAAGTGCAGCAACAGCGAGCATTACGCCGAACTCACCGAGATAGCCCCAAAAGGCACCGTCAAAAGCAGATACATTTCCTGCTCCGAACATATAGCCTATATAGGAAAGTGCATCACCGAGAGAAGCCGAACGGAAAACAACCCAACCCATAATGACAAAGAATATTGTATAAAGCCACTTTACCGGGCTTATAAATTTGCCTTGTTTTTTGTCCAGATTGGTAAATTTTTCAAAAACGAGAAGCACAAAATACATAAGCCCCCACACTACAAATGTAAGGTTGGCGCCATGCCACATACCCGTAAACAACCAAACCACAAAAAGATTCAGCACAAGCCTCGATTTGGAAACGCGACTTCCGCCCAGAGGAATGTACAGATAATCTCTGAACCAGGTACCCAGGGACATATGCCATCTTCGCCAGAACTCGGTTACGGAACGAGATATATAGGGATAGTTAAAGTTTTCCAGAAAATGAAAACCGAACATTCTGCCAAGTCCTATTGCCATATCGCTGTAACCGCCAAAGTCAAAATATATCTGAAAGCTATAGCCTACAGCGCCAAGCCAGGCGAGGCCTACAGAAATCTGCCCTTCCGATGCAAGGGCAAACACTTTGTCCGCAAGTATACCGAAAGTATTGGCAAGAAGAACCTTCTTGGAAAGACCTATAATAAACCGTGAAAATCCTCCGTAGAAATCCTCCGAATTTTCCTTGCGGTGATGAATTTCTTCGGCTACGGTTTCGTAACGAACTATGGGACCTGCTATAAGCTGAGGGAAAAAGGCAATATAAAGTCCCACATTAAGGACATTCTTCTGAGCCTCACCCTTACCGCGATACACATCTATAACATAAGACAATGCCTGGAAGGTAAAGAAAGATATACCAATGGGAAGGGCTATCTTTGCAAAAACGGGACTTATACCAAAGAGGGTTTCCAGAATGCTTTCAGTAAAGTTGAGATACTTAAAAACAAAAAGCATTCCCAGGTTTACCACACATGCCAAAGCAACGGTAAGCTTTGCTCCCGAAATACTGTTTTTCTTTTTTGCAAAGCTAACCCCAAGTCCCATAAGCCAGTTAAGGACAATTGAGCCTATCATTACAAATACAAACTTAGGTTCTCCCCAACCATAAAAGAGCAAACTGACAGCAAAAAGGAACAGATTGCTAAGTGCCCGATACTTCCGTAAAAACAGATAGTATATCAAAAGCACGGCAGGAAGAAATAAATATATAAATGTGGTACTGGAAAAAAGCATACCGTATCCTCCATCAAATAATCTGCTCTTAGTTTACCACAAAGGCAAAAGATTTTCAACATTTCTCCAAAATAATATCCACCCCACAGGGTGGACATTATTTTCATTATCGTCTTGCATACATACTGTTGAGTTCTTTAAATCTAGCTTTATCTATGCCGTCAAGCTGTTCTTTTGTAATCCTGTATGCCCAGTTGCCGTCTGCCTTACCGGGGATATTGAGTCTTGTGTCGGAGCCGTAGCCCAATAAGTCCTGAACAGGCATTATAACCAACTTGGCATGGCTTTGGTACATTGTGCGGATTATACTTTCACAACCGGACTCCCACCGGCCCATATGACCGCAGTATTTAAGCATCTTGGCTCTGGAGTCATCGTCAAGTTCCCAAAGATAACCCAGAAGGGTGTTATTATCGTGGGTACCTGTGTAGGCAACACAGTTGGAGGGATAATTGTGAGGCTTGTGGGAGCTGTCACCATCGGAAAGGAATCCGAACTGGAATACCCTCATACCGGGAAATCCGCTGTCTTCTACAAGCTTATATACCTCAGGGGTAATGTCGCCTAAATCCTCAGCAATAATCTCCGTAGAACCTGCAACCTTTTTGATGGCATCAATAAGCTCCATACCGGGGCCCTTAACCCAGCTGCCCGCCTTGGCAGAGGATGCATCGGCAGGTACTGCCCAGAAGGACTCTATACCGCGGAAGTGGTCTATACGCACTGCATCAAAAAGCTTTGACATATGAGCTATCCTGTCGCACCACCACTTGTAACCGTCTTTTTTCATTTCTTCCCAGTTGTAAAGGGGATTGCCCCAAAGCTGACCTTCCTCGGAGAAATAGTCCGGCGGAACTCCTGCCACCTTGGTGGGTTTACCTTCTTCATCAAGGAGATACTGTTTTTTGTTGCTCCACACATCACAGCTATCCAAGGATACATAGATTGGAATATCTCCCATTATTTTAATACCCTTACCCTTGGCATACTTTTTAATATCATCCCATTGTGTAAAAAATTCGTACTGTATAAACTTCCAGGCAAAAACCACTTCGGGATCGGGGGAGGTATTCTTCCACTCCCACCAGGAAAGCTCTCCGTTTAAATCCTTTAATGCCATAAATTCGCAGAACTTGGCTATATAAGTGTCGGAGTCTGCAAAGCGCTCTATCTCTGACCTGTCCTTAACTCTTGATGCCGCCTTTTTAAGAAGCGCCACTCTAGTGTGGTAGAGTCTGACATATTCGCATACATAAGGATTTTGCTGACGGTATGCCTGAAGCTCCTGTTCCGTTATTAATCCCTTTCGGCAAAGTGTATTCAAATCCACAAAATAAGGGTTTCCCCCAAAGGTGGAGTAGGATTTATAGGGTGAATTGCACTCGTCCACCATACAGAAAGGAAGAACCTGCCAGTAAGAAAATCCGCATTCTGCAAGAAAATCCACAAAGTATTTTGCCTCACTTCCGAAGCTTCCTATGGAATAATCCCCAAAAAGTGAAGATATGTGCATAAGTACACCGCTTTTTCTGCTCATTTCGTATTACTCCTTAATTCTTTTCTTAAATATATCATATCCACAAGCCGAACACCGCATTCAAAGATAGGATGGTCGTAATTGTCGGCAAAAAAGTTTTTGATGCTATGGGATTTTCTAAATCCGCACTTTTCATAAAAAGGTATCGTAAGGG
>CAYXPV010000064.1:0-7911 GCA_964467285.1 uncultured Oscillospiraceae bacterium | reverse complement strand
TAGCTTTATCTGTTGGTGCGTCCTCGTCGTCTAACCAAGCTTTAGCTAAATGAGCGTAAAAGTTTGGACTATCTAAAATAGTTTGTTTCATAAGAGGACTGGTATAAAACATTTTTTTAAACTCCGAATAATAATCAGCACGCATCATATTCATAATATAATTAAAGGTATATGTATTGTATTTCCATTTATCAAAGTCTATACCTATATCTTGTCCAACTTTGGTAGTTTGTTCTAAAGTCCAAAGTTTAGGCATATCTTTATGATGAATATGTTTTAAATACTTGTTTAATTCTTCTTCGTCTAAAATATTTATTTTTTCACCTAGTCTGTTTACTTCTTCCATAAGACTTTTATAGGTTTGTGGATGATATTCTTCTAGTTCACAAAAATATTCATCCATTATGTCGTAAAACTCTTCTGATTTACCATGTTGTTGTGCCATTTTCATAGCTTCTCTGTACTTACTCTCTTTTAACATTTTGTTGTACCCCTATTAATTGAAATAATCTGATTTCATTTTAGATTTTTTTATAACCTTTTCTATAGAATTATCAATTATACGATTAAAATTTTCATTATTCTCTAATAAATTAATTATACATTCTTGTGTTTCACCACAATGCAATAAACAATGATTTAAGAAATCTGCCATTAAACTTTGAGCTTCTTCTGATTGCATTATACTATTAAAAATTTGTTTATAATTTACATTCATCAAATCAAATATACCCATGTCTTTATCCTTTTTTGTTTTCTTCTTGTTGTTTAACTGGTTGTTCCAATGGTCTGTTATCACGTTGGCTATTATCCCTAACGCTAGGGTTAGTATACCTTCTATTGATATTATTGATTGAAGTTGATTTCCATTGTTTACTGTTCCTTGTTGATTTTGGAGATACACTTGATTTGACATTGGATTTATCATTATTATTTCTCAATTTATCCTTCATTGTATCTTTCTTGTTTTTACCCTGTTCTTCTAAAAGTTCTTGTTTAGCTTGTAAAAATAATTTATAGTCATCAAATATAGCTTGTTCTGTTATACCATAGTGCAACATTAAAAATTCATCCCAGTCTGTTTTATTTCCACAAAATAAATAATATGGTTGTTGTACGTTTTGGTTTTGTGTATTATTTTGTTGTAAGTTATTTGCAAATTGTCCTTGTAATTGTTGTAATTTATTTTCTGCGTTTTGCTGAAATTGTTTAAGTGTTTCTTGTCCGTTTAAACCCAAAAGTGTAGCATAAGGATTATATATATTGTTTGTATCGGACATTGGATTAAATCCATTTGGGTAAAAATTCAAGTTCATATCATACTCCATAATATCTTTTAAAAGGGAGAGAGCTGGTAAATCCAGCTAATCTCCCTGTTTTACCTCAACTAAGCTCCTGCTGTTGTTGTAGTAGTAGTGGTTGGTTCATAAAGCTTGCTTAGAATAGCTTTTACACCACATCCAATATCTGCTAAGTTCATGTTTACTTTATCGAAACCACAATTTGTATTTTGAATTGTGTTTAATTGTCTCAATTTAGCAACTTCATCTTCTAAGTAGAATTGTTTAATTTGTGGTACAATTTGTGCAACCATACCTTGTGTTTGGCAACAACATAAATCAGATTTAGATGAAGCGTCTGCTATTTGACGTTGTACTTGGTTAGACAACATAGCGTTTTCATATCCTAAGTTACATATAGCAGAACTTAAAGTTGTATTGTCTTTATATAATTGGCTTAGTACATTAAATTCACTTGTTTGTGTAGCATTAAGTTGTGCATATTGTGCGTCTTTTGTAGCAACTAGATTAGAAACATCTGCAATTGAATATTGGTCGTGACATCCACATGATGTACCTACGAATGGTACAGGACCATATCCAAAACCATTTCTACCAAATTGGTTGTTTGAAAGTGCATAACCTAGTAAACCACCAACAATTAAACCACCAAATGTACCATTACCTAAACCGAACCCATCAGTCATAACATTACCCCCTTCACTTGATACCTCATAGTTTTCACTAAATTTAGCCATATTTATACCCCCTATTGTTGTAGATTGGCAACATCTACATATACCTCAAACTAGTAGGAAATACACCTACACATATACCCTCTTTGCATGCAAAAAAATCTGACTTGAAAGCCAGATTTAAACCCTTTTTATAACTTTTCTTTTTATATTTAGACTTTTCTGTTTACTCTGACTTTCTAATTTTATTATAGTAAATTTTATAAAAAAACAAGTGGTTTGCAAAAAATTTTTATGTATTGTATGATATGTTTATTTTGCTATAATAGTTATGACAACAGACTAAATATATTGATTAAAATTTAATAATAGTATATTATAATATATAGCCCTTGTTGTCTGTTGTCAAAATATACAAGGGCTATTCTTATACAAAGGAAATGTAAATGGTTGAAAAAGTTTGTTCTAATTGTGGTAAAAAATATCAAAGTAAAAATAATAGAATTTATAACAATTGTTTTTGTTGTAAAAAATGTGAGTCAGAATTTAGAAAAGGTAAATATAATGGTGAACGCAAATATAACGATATTTTAATAAAAGATGATTATGCCTTAATAAAAATAAACAATAGTACACTTGGCGAGATAGAAACTTTGATAGATATTGAAGATATAGATAAAGTTAAAGAGTATTACTGGAATGTGCGTATAGACAAAAGACACCCAAATTGTACTTTATATGTAGAGTCCAGAAGTAATAAAAAAAGAATACATTTACACAGAGTAATTACAAATTGTCCACAAAATATGGTTGTTGACCATATAGATGGTAATGGGCTAAACAATAAAAAGGACAATTTAAGAGTGTGTACTCAAGCTGTAAATTGTGCCAATAAACTTATGTCTAATGGTAAATATAAAATGGGTGTAAGTTATGATGGTAGAAGAAAGCTTAGAAAATACAACGCATATTTTCGTGGTAAATATTTAGGTTCTTTTTTAACAGAAAATGAAGCACATAAAGCTTATTTGGTAGAAAAAGAAAATTATATTACCAATTACAAAATAGAGTCTGAAAAAGAGCAACAGAATTTTTCATAAAAAACCTTCTTATTGGTTTAATTTTACCTACTTTAAGCATGGCATTAAATATATTTGTTGATAATGCTCTATTGTTGTCTATTATATTTTTATAGGTAGTTAAATAGTCGTGTAACATACTTGCTAACATCCCACCGTTAGACTCTTTTGATACACCTATTAAGGTCCAAGCAAACCTAGGTATTGTCATGCCATCCCAAGTATAATTTTGAGGGATAATAAATTCATATTTTTTATTATTTATATTATCAATAATTATAGTTTTTAAATCTATTAAATTTATAAATGGTATTTTTTTAATATCTTCTTTTTCTATTTCTGGTGTAAATGGCGTAATATAACGCATAGTTACATTAGGCATTTTGTCAAATAATACTTCTAACTCTTCATCTTTATACCAAGAAATCATAACACTCTCCTCATGTTAAATTCAAATCAAAATTTATTAATTTTGTCGTTAATAAATTCGATTAGTTTATCAAAATTTTTATTTACAACTTTTTTAATTTTACCTTTAAATGGTTTTAAATAAAATGGTAAATCAATTTTATTTACGATAATTTCAACTAATTCTTCTTGTACTTCTGGAGCTTTTGTGTCAATATATTTTTGTACTTTTTCTTTTAAAGGTTCTTTTAAATCTTCTAATTTATTCAAAAGTTTAGTTTTAACTGTAACTAAAATTTTATTATCTTTTAAAAATGTAAATAGTTTACCTAACATAGTTTATCTCCTAAAATTTATACTCAATTTTAACTTGTATACCTGTTATGCCTTTATTATTCCAAAATGGGTATAACATAAATTTAAAATTACTATTTTGTTTCTGTATTTTCATCTTTGATTTTACCATTAATTTGAACATTAATTGTAAAAAAGGTAAAATGGTTTGATATACCTTGTTTTTGTTTACCGTCTTGAGGTTGTTTCTGTAAATTTAACGTACCGTAAGTTTGGTTGTTTTTTACATTTTGTTCATTAACTACATTTTCGGTGGCAAAAACTGGTGTTAAAATTAAAGATGTTAAAAATAAAATTGATAAAAAATTTTTCATATTATACCCTTTCTATTCAGATATGTTTAAATATACATTACCATGTGTTTTTATATACAAATCAGTTCCATCACATTCATATATAAACGGATTGTTATTTACAGTAAACCCACCTTCTGTCGGGATATTGTATGACTCTATAAGCACGCAGTATCCACTTTTATTTTGCATTAGATAAGATATACCATTAGCAAAATTTATACCAGTCAAATCTGATAATTTTAAATATTTGCTCTTTGTATTTATTTTAAATATACCTAAGTTTGCCATACATCTCTCCTCGTTATACAGTTAAACCTAAAACTTCATGTAAAGATACCATTTTATCAAAAATGCGTAAAACATATTGTTTGTTTGGTTCAATTGTTAAATCATTTAATTTTAATAAACCAGTAGGTAAAGACATCATTGTACTATCGTCTGTACTAAATCTTACTATACTTTCTGGCACACATTCGTTTATGTCTAAAGAAGATATAATTAAATTTGAAAGTGTACCACAATGATATATCATATTTGATTTAAGTTCATCAATTATAAAATCATTACCATCATCTACTATAGAAGTTGGTGCAACCGTATTTATAATTTTAGATATACCTACTTCTGTAACATCAGATAAATCTCTATTCAGTTTAGCATTGGATATTGTACCTAATTCTTCTGCAAGTTCTTCTAATTCTGTAGATGTATGTTCTAAATCTTCTACAGTAGGATATATAACTGAGTTTACATGTCTATATCCTACATAGTCTATACGAACTATATTTTCATTAGAGAAATGTACATCTGCTATAGGTGTACCGTCAGCTTCTCTCCATATATTACCTGTATCATTTGATTTAAACTTCCAAGTGTTTTCTTTGGGGTTCCACCAAGCCATATATGAGAATTTACCGTCTTCTGGTGGTTCATTTACTTGGTAATAAACATGCTCTGCTTCTAAAATTTCACTTTCTACAAGAAATAGTGTAACATCAGTTATACTTTGAATTTCATATTTTATATCTGAACCAATTTGTGTTTTAGTTTCTTTATTGGGTATAATTAATTGTATACCAGCTCTAATTGTAACTTCGTTATCTAATGTTTTATAATCAATTAAACCGTAAGGTGCACTTATAATACCATACTTACAACAATAATCAGCTTTTATACCATATTCATCAGTTATAACTGGTTTGTCCAATAAATCATTATATGAACCAGTTGTAGCAACTTCTGATATATCAGAAGTGTTAACTTTTGTGGCTAAAACTGTTCCAAATTCAGATTTTGTAACATAACTACTTAAATCTACAGTTGTACCAGTTGTATCTGTTACTTTTGTACTAAATGGTGTAATAATGTCTAAATCAAATATAAAAGGCATTTATTTACTCCTATTTGTTTAATTTATTTAGTTTACTTTCTAATTCTATAACTCTTTCTAGTAATTTATCATATTCATCTCTAGTGCAATAATCATTTTTAGTTGGTATATTTAAGCGTACATTATTTATTTCGTTACGTATATCTGGGTGGCTTAAATCATTTAAGTTATGTACATCTACTCTATCATTTACATCAGTTTGTGTAACAAAATCTCTTTCGATTAAATATTCTTTAGTTACGTAATTAAATGGTATTTTATACTCTAGTTTATTATTTTCAAATTTAAAGTTTTCACCAACTGTTATAGCTGATTGTAAACCGTTTAATTGTTGTAATAATTCATCTTGGTTTACTAATCTATATACAGAGTATGGCGTTAATGAAATTACTTTATTTATACCGTCTAGTTGATGTAGTTTACCTTCGCCTATAATTTTAATATAAATTTGTTGAGGCATATATATACCATGACCTTCTGTAATCATTTGGTATATTTTATTATCATTTATATTTTTAACATATCCTGTAGTAGTATTAGGTATTTTTTCTACAGCCATTGTTTTATATGAAGTTTTAGGTATAATATCTAAAGATAAGCCATTATTGTAAACCAAAGCTAAATAGAAATCTTTATAGGCTTCATTGTATTCAATATCTGTCACTTCAAATGTTAAATTTTCATTTAAAGTTTGTTTTAAACTTTTATTTGTATAATTTTCATTTAAACCATCTGCAAATAAAACAGTTAAACCAGATTGAGCTGTTATAGTATCTTCTGTATATTCTACAACTCCATTAGGAGCTTCTAGTATAATATCTGTGATTTTATTTTCTAAATTATTTATAACAATACTATCTACTTCTTCTTTTGTATAAGAGTCTTCAATGTTATAACCTCGTAAAGTTGTAGCTTTATCAGCCTTTTCGGCTAAACCTTGGTCTAATTCATTATCTGTACACAAATAATCTGGTATAACTACTTTTATAACATGTCTGCCGTCAGCAAACTCTTGTATTTCAATATGTTCACCAGCAGTTAAAGCATTTTGATAATTACCAGCAGGTTGTAGTTGTAAATCTTCTGGAGTTTTATTACCAGTTAAAGTTACGCCATTAATTGTAGGTTTATTGTTTAGTGCATTATAGCTTGATATACTTGCTGGGTTTTTACTATCAATTGCAGAAATTGTATATGTACCATCATTATTTGGCGACATTCTGATATTATCACCAGCTAATATAATATTTTGTTTTTTATTTAGTCTTTTGTTTACTGTATCGTTATCTATATAATTATATTCCAACAATTCTGCGTCTGTGATATATTCATTTGGTACACTTGCTTCAATTAATAATTGGTCTTCAACTTGTGTAATAGTTATATTTTCACCAGCAGTTAATATATTTTGTTTAGTATTTAATTCTTCTTTTGTAGCATAAATTTGTGTATTTTGTTCTTCTGTGTAATATTCTGGTGGAACTTCTTTTAAATAATTTTCTGCATATAATTCTTCTTCTGTTATATAACCACTTGGTACACTTGTTAAGTAACCCTTTTGGTTTAGCGTTTCTTCTGTGATATATTCGCCCAATGGTTGTACACCAAGTTGTTCTAAAGTTATATTATCATCCAAAACTATGTCATTAATTTTAGGTTTATTACCTAAGTGTTTGTAGTTAGTTGTTATACCACCTTCTGCACCCAAAGAACTAATTATGCCGTCAATAATTGTGATATTAGCACCAGCAATTAAACGGTCTTGTTTGTTCATAATTTGGTCTCTAATATCTTTGTGTGCAATAGAGTCTTCTGTATTATGTCTTCTTATACCTTCTTCTGATATACCTATCATGTGTTTGGTCATACCTAGGTCATCAAAGTTTTTATTGCCCTCAAGTACAACGTCATTTATTTGTGGTTTATTGCGAAGTTCATTATAGTTTTTGTATTTAGATATACCTTCATTGTCTATAACTACTTCAAATTCGTATTCATTTAAAAATGGTGTAGAGGTATTAAATTCTTCTTCTACATTTATTTCAAAATTGTAAATAGTTTTAATTCTATTTTGTGTATCATAAAGTTTAATATTGGCTTTATGTGTACCAACTTCTAGTGTATTAGTGATAGATTTATCAAAATCAACTTGAAAAGCATTGTGTTGTATTTCATACTTTTTAAATATATTTGTTGGATTTTCAATTGTAAGTTTAGCTAAATATCCAGTTAAATCTAAATTAGTTTTAAATGATACAGTTAAAAAAACTTGTTCATTAAAATTTGTATCATCACCTTTTACTAGAGTTATATTTTTTGTCATTATTTAAGCACCAAAATATTGTATACAAAACTATTTTAGTGTAGTGTACTATAAGTTAAACACACCATGTTCAAATAAATAGTTTA
>CAYXPV010000063.1:0-7931 GCA_964467285.1 uncultured Oscillospiraceae bacterium | reverse complement strand
AACGGAGGTGGACAAAGTATTCCGGAAAAAACAAGTGATGAATTAAAAATGAGAACGAAAGGACTGAAACAAATTGAAAAAGATTTTAAGCGCACTTCTTTTGCTTGTTATGATTGTTGGTATGTTGCCATGTCAGATTTCAGCTGCAACCGAACTTACCTGGAGTGAAGGTACAATTACATTAGCATCGGGAACAGCGGTTGGAAGTTACGGGTTAAAGACGTTATCCATCTATAAGCAAGGTGCCACATCAAGCTACCCCACAATTATAAGTGCAACTCAGGACGGTAATACAATCAATATTACTTTAGCAGGAGGAACAGACCTATCGTATCCTCTGCAGATGGGTTTTTCTGGAAATGGCGGTTATGTTCAACATTCCGGTAACACCTGCACTTTAAGTAACGGAAAAGGTACAGCTAAGGTTACGCTTACTGCAAAGCCTGCGCCTGCACCTAATGCTCCCGTATTGGGAAGCGGTACTTTTACTGTCAATTTTTCGGTAGAAGCCGGAGAAGTATATGAAGTTACTGCACCTGAGGGCGAAGGATTTATATTTACCGGAGAATTAGTTGCAGGTAAAAATCAGGATTATAGTTTTAAGGTTACAGCAAAGGAAGGCTATGACGTTTCGTCTGTGGTGGTTAAAGTCAACGGAAACGAAATCACCGGCACTAACGGAAACTATACTGTCTCGGATGTCAGCGAAAACCTTGTCATCACAGTAGAAGGTGTGGTTAAAAAAGGTGTGTATAATGTAACTTTGACAGAGGGTACCGGTTATACAATCACCGGTCAGAATACAAGCTATGCAGATGAACCATATAGCTTTACCGTCACCGTGGATGACAGCATTTATTGGGCAGACAGAATTGAAGTTAAAATAGACGGCGAACCTGTTTCTCTTACTAACGGCAAATATACCATTGATGCACTGGACAGCCATAAGATTATTACCGTAGAGAACGTTATTGAAAGAGAGATTTATGCAGTAACCTTGCCCGAAGTTGAAGGAGTAATTGTCAGCGGTGAATCGGAGGTAAGAGAAGGAAAGAGCTATACCTTTACCGTGACAGTTGATGAAAAGTATGATGCCGGAAATATAAATGTTAAAGTAAACGGGAACGAAGTTGCACTCACGGACAATAAATACACTATAGATTCCGTAAGTGAAGATATAATCGTCGAAGTTGGCGGTATTGTAAAGAAAGATATTTGTGATATTATTAAACCTGCTGACGGCAAATTCATCTTTACGGGCGAAGATTTTGCATATAAAGGCAATGATTATGTGTTCACGGTTACTCCCAATCCGGGTTATGAAGCTACCGTAACAGTAAATGATGAAGAAGTCGAAGGCGATAATAACACGTATACAGTCAAAGCCGAAAGTAATGAAATGATTATATGTGTATCAACACAAAAAGCTTTAATTCCTGAAACAGAGCTGGAAATCAGCTCTGAAAATGATACATATACCGTTGATGTCAAGGATAATAAGCTTGCTCCCTTTATGAGTTATCATGCAACGGTTACAGACATTAAAATTACCGGTGCACAGGTAGTTTCTGCCTTTGAAGACGGTACAACGGTATATTTTTATCTTCATAGCGACACTCCCGATGAGGCTGTACTTACCGCCGAGTTTTTGTATACTCAAAACCGTTGTACATTAAACGGAAATACAGTAAGCATTTCTCTGGAAGCCGGTGAGGGTGGTAAGAAGCATACAGTATCGGCAAGTTACAGTAACGGCTGGAAAACCAAATCAGCAGAATATACTCTCGTATTTTTCCGCGAAATCCCTGCCGATGAGCCTCCGGTTTGTGTTAAGGATACAGACACCAGGGAGGTCTGGAAGGACAGAAGTATTGAACTTGAACTGAGCGAATACTTTGCAGATGCAGATACATATTATCTTGTAAATGGCGAAAGTAAAACCCAAATTGAAGGAAAGGTGTACACCTTTACATCCGGCATTGCAGGGGAACACAAACTCACTTTTGCTGCAGAAAATGAAGCAGGTGAAGCGGTAAAGCATCTTACAATAACTGTTAATGTCAAGGACATTAAAAGCGGCGTATATATTGGTCACGAAACAGCCAACGGCGCCTGGAACCATGTTCAGTTCCTGGATGCGGAAGGGAATTACATTGAAGATGTCAAAGTTTCTTACGATGCTATAAACCGTGCGGTTTTGGTTGTTTTGCCAAAGACCTACGAAATAAACGGTGTAGTCAAAGCAAAGTTTGATATGACACAAAACAGTGACGGTTATCCTTTTATTTCCACTTCTACCGCCACAACAGGCAATAATGCCTTTGGAGCCTGTTTTACAGAGAGAAATATCAACCTTACAAACGGCAGTGCAAACCTCACTTTTTACTATTACGATAAAAGCACAAGTGCAGTAGATAATGGCGGACAGACAAAGTTTATAATTTCCGTAAAGATAAAAAATGATAAGCCCGTTCTTACAGAGGGAACAGACACATCGTCAGCTTCAACCATTACTGCCGGTGAAAACTACACTTTTGATTTGTCGTCCGTCTTTAAGGATGTTGATGAGGACGAGCTCACCTATAAGGTGAGCATAAACGGTGCATCTGCCGTTACTGCAGATGCAAGCTACAGCTTCACCGCAGATGTGGCAGGAATCTACACACTGGTATTTACTGCAAACGACGGCAAGGATGATTCTGAGGATACCTATACCGTAATTCTTACGGTGGAAAATTCTTTCCAAACAGAATCTATGACCGCTTATGTTCCGAAAGGATTAAACCCCAAGTTCTATGTTTCTTCGGGATTTGAAGACGGAATTGATGTGCCGGGAACAACTGTTGATGCTATAGCGGGCGAAACCGCAGAGGGTATGACGACATATACTTTGAATTATCCCGTAAATGCCCAAATGATAAGTGTTCGTACTGAAGGCTTCGGCGGTATGGCTTTCCCTGTGCAAAAAGATGGTACGGTAACCTTGCGTAAAGTACAGCTTGAAGTGGTTGACTATGATAACAATACCGCAGAAAGTACAAATACGGTTACCTACGGAGAAAATACTGCCGCAGGCGGTAGTGACGGCTGGTTTCTTGTGGCGGGTGGCGAATATGTGATTACCGTAACACCCAAAAATGCCGATTTGGCAAAGGCAGAAAAGACTGTAACGGTTGAAGCTGGTGCAGACACTTATGTAGTCAGGATGATGCTGGGTATTTCAAATCCCGTGAGCATTACCGTACCTTTGGGTGCCAAAGCACAGCTTTACAAGTATGTGCAATACTACAGCAACACGGAGCTTGATGCCAAGATAATCAGGGATAACGGTGACGGCACTACCACATATCAGTTTGTTGCCGATACCAAAAATCAGATGAACACGGCATACATCTACCGCGTTTCCATGGAAGGAAAAATCACCAAATCCGGATGGCTCTCCTGGAATCAGCAAAATCTTACGGTAACCTACACGGAAAATGATAAAGCACCTTCTTACCGATTGGACGATTATTCTGCATCCGGTGAAAAGAACAGCTCAGTTACCGAGGACAGCGTTCTCTTAAACGGTAACAGCCGCAACCACCTTAATTTATCCGTTGGTCAAACCAAAACCTTAAAGGCTTACCGTGCTTGGGAAATCATTGCAAAAAGCTATCAGAACTACATCATATCACCTGATTTTACATACACAATTCTCCAAGGGGATGATGTAGTAAGTCTTACCGAAATGGACTCACCGTCTGCCGGCGATGGCGATTGGGTGACACTTACCGCTTTGAAAGAAGGCATTGCGGTTATCGAGGTAGCTTATGATGCCATCGAAATTGCAGGCGGAGATTATGACGGAGTTTACGGTGCTTCGGACCCTTGCCGCACTGGCCTTTTGGTTGTGCAGGTTGGGGAAAATGACGATACAACCGTTAAATTTGGCATAGACAGCTTTTCAAGCCACGGAACACCCGGAAGCCAAAATATCTCATATAATCCTGACAGACAAAAGGAATGGGATTCGGAGTTTGATACCCTGTATTTTACAGGGAACAGCGGTAAGCTTACTATGGAGCCCACCGCTTCCGCCGATATTACGGAAGTATCCGTAAGCCACGACAAAGGTGCAAGCTGGATAACCCTTGACGGGGAAAACGGCGTTTATAGTGCACAGATTGTTCCCGGTAACAACATTATCCGGGTAAAGACCGAAAGCGGTACTGCCTATCAGGTTGTCCGAGGTGATAGGGTAACTGTAAAATTTGCAGAGGTTTCGGGCAAGGGTGACGGTGACGGCATAGTTGAAGCCGGAGAAACAATACGTGTTACTTTGGTGGGACTTCATTCGCCAATTTCCAAAATGTCAGGTAACTACAATCCCGGCTTTGGCGGAAACAACGACGGATACAGCAGTCAGCACCTTAACTATACTTGCAATGGTACCGATATCTACGGTACGGGATTACAGTATAATTTCATCACGGGTGCGAACTACGTGGAAATAGTGATGCCTGATGACGGAAGCAACGTAACCCTAAATAACGGATATATAGGTACAGGCGTTTTGGGTCTTGCAGATTTCTCAAACGGCGGCGACAGCCACAGAAATATTCCCGATAACGGTTGCGGTACCCGTGGCAGCGAAACAACCTTCCACACACAAAGTATTCTTCCGGATATTTCTGTAAAAGTCGGTGATACATCATCGCCAAACAGCGCTCCCGTTGTCAGAAAAGATGCTGTTTGTGAAAAGGAAATTTATTCTGATCAGAACTTTGCAATTAACCCCGATACACTTTTTACAGATCCCGACGGTGATACATTGAAATTTGCGGTTTCCGTAAATGATGCTGAGGCTAAAGAGGCACCTTTGGACTACAAATTTACTCCAAGCGGAGTTGGCACTTACACATTGCTCTTTACCGCTACCGACGGAAAAGAAACGGCACAGCATACAATTATACTTACTGTAAAGAAGCGTTCTTCCCAAGGCGGCTCAGGCACTGAAGCGGATAACAAATTTGGTCTCATCCCATCCGAAATTGAAGGATATGTAACCATAAGCTTTACGGACAAAGGTGTTCGCGTTAAGGGAGAATCGGGGCTTAAATACCCCAAGCCTTTGGGAACTATAATTTCATCTACCAAGGTTCCCTTCAAAAAGGGAGAGAAAATCACTCACGTTACCAAGCGCCTTCTGGACCACCTGGGAATGAGGATGAGTTACACGGGCACTTTGGAAAGCGGATTCTATCTTGGAGCTATCTGTGATTTTGAATTAAAGGGAACCGCCTATGATTCAATGGGCGAATTTGATGCAGGCACAGGCTCCGGCTGGATGATTACTCTCAATAAGACATTTATCAAATACGGTGCATCCGAATTTCAGGTGAAAAACGGTGATGTAATAAAGTGGCAATACACTTGTCAGCTTGGTAAAGATATTGGAGATACCTATTACTCCGGTTCATCCTCATCATCTTCTTCAAATAAGAATAACAAAACCGAAAAGAAGGACGATACCGATAACAAAACAGAAGAACCCAAGAAAGAAGCTGTAAAGAATACTTTTGAAGAAAACACATTTACCGATATTAAAAAAGATGACTGGTACTACGAATCCGTGAAGTATGTTTACGAAAACAATCTTATGCAGGGAACAGGCGACGGATTTGAACCCCAAAGCAAAATGACAAGAGCAATGCTTGTTACGGTTCTTTACAGAATGGCAAATCCTTCGGGAAAGACCGGCAATCACAACTTTGCCGATGTACCTGCCGGGCAATGGTACACAGGTGCAGTTTCCTGGGCGGCAGAAAATAATATTGTCAGCGGTATTAGTGAAACTGAATTTGCACCCAATAAAGATGTCACTCGTGAACAAATGGCACTTATTATCTATCGTTATGCAAAGATGCAGGGTTTGGAAGTTTCCGATACATCAAATCTCCAAAACTTTACAGATGCAAAAGACGTAAGTGAGTGGGCACTTGATGCAGTTAAGTGGGCAAATTCCCAAGCACTTATAAGCGGAACGAGTGATACTACGCTGTCACCTAAAGATACTGCAACACGTTCCCAGGTTGCCGTAATTCTTATGAGGTTTTGCGAAAATACAGCAAAATAAATTTAACATTATTGCGAGCAGACTGACATTAGAATCAGACTGCTCGCAATCAAGGAGTTTCCGAAATGAAGAAATTTACAGCAATAATCTTAAGCTTTATAATAATTTTAAGCTTTTCGCCTGTGGTATACGCAGGAGGCGGTTACGACATAGATGCCGTTGTTTCTGATACTGCGGATTATATATATAAAGCCGTAAGTAAGCCACAGGTAGGTTCTGTCGGTGGTGAATGGGCAGTATTGGGCTTAGCCGGAAGCGGTGAGAATATTCCCCACGAATATTTTGAGAACTATTATCAGACAGTAGAAAAATATGTCAAAGACCATAACGGCATACTGCATAACAAAAAGTATACCGAATATTCAAGAGTAATTGTTGCTCTTTCCTCCATTGGCAAAAATCCCGGGGATGTTGCCGGATATAACCTTTTAACGCCTTTGGGAGATTATGAAAAAACAATATGGCAAGGTGTAAACGGAGCCATATGGGCACTGATAGCACTTGACTGCAAAGATTACGAAATCCCTCAAAATCCCGATGCAACAATTCAGGCAACAAGAGAAATGTATGTAAATCATATTCTCCAAAGGCAAACCCCGGATGGGGGATGGGCACTATCGGGGGATACCGCTGATGCTGATGTGACGGGTATGGCACTTCAGGCACTTTCAAAATATCAGGATAACGACAAAGTTAAGTCTGCAACGGAAAAGGCACTTGGTTGTCTGTCCGCTATGCAAATGGAAAATGGCGGATTTTCAAGCTATGATACAGAAAATTCGGAGAGCAGCGTTCAGGTTATGGTTGCTCTTTGCGAGCTTGGTATTCCGCTTAGTGATACACGATTTGTCAAGAACGGAAATACGATTTTAGATAACCTTATGTTATATTACGATAATGGAAATGGCTTTAATCATACTACAGATGCAAGCGGTTCGGATCTGATGTCAACGGAGCAGGCGTTTTACGGCATTGTTGCGGTAAAAAGACAAAAAGACGGCAAAAGCAGCTTATACAGAATGTCTGATTGGATAGATGTTGCAACCAATAGCGAAACAGGCTCAGTATTGAAGAATAAAAATGCAGATGTTAAGAAATTGAATATCATAAATTCCGGCAAGACTTTTGGGGATATTGCAGGTCACAAAGACAAAACAGCCATTGAAGCACTTGCATCAAGAGAAATTATAAACGGCAAAGCAGAAAACAGTTTTGAGCCCGACAGCACCATGACAAGAGCAGAATTTGCCACAATCATCACAAAAGGTCTGGGGCTACCGCAAAAGAACAGTGGAAACTTTACAGATGTTAAGCCAAGTGACTGGTTTTATACTTATGTGGGCACAGCCTACCATTACGGCATCATCAAGGGTGTATCCGAAAATGAGTTTAATCCGAGTGGTGCCATTACCCGTGAAGAAGCGGCGGTAATGGTTACAAGAGCAGCTTCCCTTTGCGGCATGGATACCGAAATGGATGTCTTTGCAATCCGTGATGTTCTGGCACAGTTTTTTGATTATGTAAAGGCATCCGATTGGTCCCAAAGTTCCCTCGCATTTTGCTATGACGAAAAAATCCTTGATGACAGCGTAATGGATATAAAGCCAAAAAAAGCGGTTACAAGAGCAGAAATAGCATCTATGCTTTACAATATGCTTTCCCTTGCAAAGCTTATGTGAGGTGGAAATTGTATGAGAAAACATAAAAATAAAATAATTGCAGGTGTTATCATCGCAATTATATTGGCAGTTGTCTTTTGGTATGGTGGAGATAATCCCGGACTACACGGACATACGCCCCGACCTGAGGACAC
>CAYXPV010000062.1:0-8013 GCA_964467285.1 uncultured Oscillospiraceae bacterium | reverse complement strand
CGGCAAACTCAATTTCCACTATTTCTGCCTGCTTGACATCAAGATTGTCGGTAATTTCAAGGGTATGCTTCATGGCATCCTGATACTTTCTTCTGTCGGACTGAACTCTTAAGCTGTAAACCGCAGGCCCTTTTCCTTTATTGAGCATTCTGGACTGAATAAAAGTTTTATCAGCATTTTTGCCCATTTCACCGCCGAGAGCATCTATCTCGCGGACAAGATGTCCTTTTGCAGTACCACCTATACAGGGGTTACATGGCATATTGGCAAGAGTATCCATATTTATAACAAATAGTATTGTAGATGCGCCAAGACGTGCAGAAGCAAGGGCTGCTTCGCACCCTGCGTGACCCGCACCGATTACAGCAACATCATATTTACCTGCAAAATATTCTGACATATTTTTTCACATCTTTCGTAAATATCATTTACCCACACAAAAGCTGTGGAATATCTTATCTACAATTTCTTCGCCTACTGTCTGTCCTGTTATTTCTCCCAAGGCAGAAATTGCATTTTCTATATCAATAAAAGTCATATTAAGTTCTATACCTGCCTCAATGGCATCTATAGCACCCACAAGAGCTTCCTTTGCCTTTAAAAGGGCATCTTTATGGCGAACTGCTGTTATAACAACATCATCGTTTATGCCTATTTCTCCGGCACCGAACATATCTCTTACGGTTTTTTCAAGAACATCCAATCCTTTGCGGGTTTTAACTGAAAACTCTATAACCCTGTCGGATACTTCCTTAAGTATTTCCGTATTACATACCACATTGTCCTCGCACTTATTGATAAGAACCACTGTGTTTTTACCTTTTAAAGAATTTATGATATATTCGTCATTTTCATCCAGTTCTCTCTTGGCATCAGCCATAAATATAACCAAATCCGCATCTTCCAGTATTGCCTTTGATTTTTCAACACCTATTTTTTCAATGGTGTCTGTGGTTTCTCTTATTCCCGCCGTATCCGCAAGATTAAGCATAACACCGCCGAAATCAACAGTTTCTTCTATGGCATCTCTGGTAGTTCCTTCAATATCGGTAACTATAGCCCTATCATCACCGTAAAGAAGATTAAGAAGTGATGACTTGCCCACATTGGGCTTTCCTACAATGGCGGTTTTCACCCCTTCTTTAATAATCTTTCCTCTGTCTGCAGTAGAAAGCAGTTCTTCAATATCATTCAAAGAACTTTTAAGCCCCTGAAGATACTCATCATCGGTAAGAGGTTCCAAATCCTCCTCTGCAAAGTCTATAAGCACCTGCAAATGTGCAGTAAGGGTAAGAAGTTTTTCTCGGATTTTACCTATACTTTCTGATAATGCACCTTTAAGCTGATGTAGAGATACGCTGTGTGCACCGGTTGTTTTGGCGTTAATAATGTCTATGACAGACTCTGCTTCACAAAGGTCCATTCTTCCGTTTAAAAATGCTCTTTTGGTAAACTCGCCCGGCTCTGCAAGCCTTGCACCTGCCTCCAAAACGGCACTAAGTATTTCCTTTGTGCTGATAACGCCACCGTGACAGTTTATTTCAACCACATTTTCACGGGTATAAGTGTGTGGCTCTTTCATTACGGAAACAAGCACCTCATCTATGGTAATTCCGTCTTTACGGACTGCGTATCCGTGATGAATTGTATGTGACTTAACCCCGGAAAGAGTTTTACCGTATTCGTTTTTATAAATCTTATCGGCTGTTTCAAGAGCATCCTTTCCGCTGATTCGTATTATGGATATACCGCCCTTTCCCTGAGGGGTAGAAATAGCCGCAATTGTATCGTCAAAATACAAAGCCCTCTCTCCTTTCAAAAACAAAAGGCTGCTTTGGGCGCCGTGTACTATGCGGCAAACCTGTCGGCAACCTTTGAATTATTAAATATTAATCTCTCTTAAGATCAATAACTACCTTTCTTCTTACACCCTGACCGATGCTGTATGTAGTAACCGTGTCATGATTTTGAAGTGTAGCGTGAATTATTCTTCTTTCGTAAGCACTCATAGGCTCAAGAGAAGTCTTTCTTCCGGACTTAGCAACTTTTGCAGCAAGTCTTTTAGCAAGATTTTCCAATGTCTTGATTCTCTTTTCGCGGTAGTTTTCTGTATCAACGGAAACCTTTACGAAATCAAGATCACCACGGTTTACAACAAGGCTTGTAAGATGCTGAAGAGCATCGAGTGTTTCGCCCCTCTTACCTATTACAATACCCATATCGGGACCGGAAAGCTCAACAGCAAGGTCATCATTGTTTTTCTTAACATCAACCTTAACTTCTTCACCAAGAATATCAAAGAGTCCGCCGAGGAACTTCTCAGCTCTTTTTTCGGAAGAATCGCTGTATGTTACCTTAACAACTGCATCCTTGCTTCCTATTCCGAGAAAACCCTTGGAACCTTCTTCTATTACTTCAACTTCAACTTCATCTATGGAAGCACCAAGCTCACTTAACGCAAGTTCTATAGCTTCTTCTTTGGTTTTAGCGGATTTTTCTATAGTATTAGTCATTTTATTAACCTCTTTTTTTCTTCATATTGTACTTCTTAATTTTTTCCTGAATCTTTTCTTCTCTAATTTTGTCCTGATTTTCAATCTCCACAGCAAGTTTCTTGTTGTAGTAGTTATTAAGAAGAATCGTCTGAACCATAGACAATACATTGGATACTGTCCAGTAAAGGCCCATAGCGGCAGGAAGTGTAAATGTAAAGAATAAAGTCATAAGGGGCATCATATATGTCATTGATTTGGTCATACTTTCCCCTGTGTTTGCATTTCCTGTCTTCTGTTCTGCAGAAAGAACTCTCTGAGGCTTAGATTCGACCTTCTTTTCTTCCTTTTTGGATTTATTCATTGCAGAGCTTACCTTACTTGTAAGATAAGTTGTTACACATGCAAGAATGGGGATTATAAGTGCTGCAAACGCTGCAACCTTAAAATCACCGCTGAATATAGCTTTAACCTCATCCCAAGGATTTGCAGAAAGGTCCAATCCAAGGAAATCAAAATTAATAAGCTTCTCAGCTTTCGCAAGTTCAATCTGTGCACCGCCGCCACTCTTAATACCCAATGCCTTAATCATTTCTGCTATTTTACCTTCGGAAAAACCAAGCATATACTGCACGGGCTCTCTAATAACATTATAGAAAGCAATAAGAATTGGAAACTGAATCAAAAGAGGCAGACAACCGCCCATAGGGCTTACATCGTACTCTTTATAGAGCTTCATAGTTTCCTGTGCGGACTTGTCCTTGTCATCTTTATACTTTTCCTGAATCTCCTTAAGCTTAGGCTGAATGCGCTGCATCTTAGTCATAGACTTTTGCTGCTTAAGCGTAAGCGGGAGAAGAATTATCTTAATAAATAATGTAAGAAGAATTATAGATACACCATAATTACTTACAAAGCCATATATAAAGTTCAGAACGTAACCGAATGCTTCATACAGCCAACTCATAAAACTTCCTCCTATCTTAACGGATCATAACCACCTTCGTGAAAGGGGTGGCACTTTAATAATCGTCTCAAAGCAAGATATGAACCCTTTAGTGCTCCGTATTTCGTAACCGCCTGCAAGGCATAATCCGAGCAGGTTGGATAGAATCTGCAGCAAGGCTTCTTTAAAGGCGATATCCTTTTGCGATAGAATTTAATAATGCAAATAAGAATCTTTTTCATACAAGTTCAGACTTTTCTATACAATATTTCATTGCTGATATTACCCTGTCATAGGGTACATATGCCATTTTTGACCTGGCGGATATAATTATGTTATACCCTGTCTGGGTTTGAGGCATACACTCACGGTAGGCGGCACGGATAAGCCTTTTTGCACGATTCCTGTCGTGCGCCTTACCTACAGCCTTGGACACCGTGATACCAAGGCGATTTGTTTGAATTCTGTTTTTGTAATAATGAAAAACCATACAGTCGGAAACTATCTTCTTGCCTTTTCTGTACGCATAAACAAATTCTCGGTTCAGCTTAACAGTTCCCTTCATATAAAATTTCCTCCTATTACAAAAAACGGAACGGTCGGAGTCCATACTCCATCCAAAGCCTCAATGCACCAAGGTGCAACGCAGGCTTAAAGACCGTTCCCTACAATATTTGTGTCTTGTAGGATTGAGCATACAGCCCAATCGTTTCGGCTGATAAAATTAAGCGGATAATACTTTTCTACCCTTTAATCTTCTGCGAGCTAAAACTTTTCTGCCGTTTCTGTCACTCATTCTTGATCTGAAGCCGTGAACTTTGCTTCTGTGTCTTACGTTAGGCTGGAATGTTCTTTTCATTAACTCTACACCTCCTTAATTAGTACAACTGTAACTGACAAGATTTCTGATAATATACACTTCGGCAAATAAAAGACAGTATCTGCCGCCCATATTCAGGAAAAACCTGAGCAACGCCAGGCATTGCCGTGGGTCCGCCGCGTACAAAACGGAGTGTGATATCTTGCCATAAAAAAATTGCCGACCGAAAATCACATTTAATTATATACTATAGGATTTTATTTGTCAACAAAAATATTTTCTGCAAGGGTAAAATCAAGCATTTTGTTCAGTTTTTTTAGAAATTATTGCTGTTTTATCCACATTTCATACATTTTTTTCTTGAAACACCTCTTCATATTATATTATAATGGTAGTAAATACACACATAGGAGATACACTATGCGACTTGACAAATTTTTGGCGTCTTCCGGGTACGGAAGCAGAAAAGACATTAAAAGTCTTATTAAAGGCGGCACCGTAAGTATTAACGGTTCTGCGGCAAAGGACGGTTCCTGTCATATTGATGAAAACAAAGATACCGTAAAAGTAGGGGACACAGTTGTGGTGTACCGTGAGTTTATATATCTTATGCTCCACAAGCCCCAAGGCTATGTAAGTGCCACCTATGACAAACATCTGCCCACAGTATGCGACCTTATACCCGAAGAATATTCACACTTTGATGCATTCCCTGTAGGAAGGCTGGATATTGATACCGAGGGTTTGCTTGTACTTACAAATGACGGAGCTCTTACCCACAGAGTTCTCTCTCCAAAAAGTCATGTTAACAAAACCTACTTTGTACAATGCAAAAATCCCCTTACCGAAAATGACAAAACTGCATTTCTTAAAGGCGTAACGCTGGATGACGGCTATGTGACAATGCCTGCATACCTTGATATAAGCAATAATCCTACGGAATGCACCCTGGTAATTCAAGAAGGTAAATTTCATCAGGTTAAAAAAATGATGGAAGCCGTGGGAAATAAAGTCACGTACCTTAAACGTATAAAAATGGGTTCCCTTTCTCTTGACGAAAATCTGAAAATTGGAAAAATACGGGAACTTAGCGACCAAGAAGTACACTTATTGGAAATAAACTCAACGGAGGACTAAAATGGATATCATCAAAAAGTTAAGCACAGATCTTAAAATAGGGGAGAATCAGGTAAAAAATACCATTGCCCTGATTGACGAAGGTAACACCATTCCTTTTATCGCCAGATATCGAAAAGAGGTAACAGGCTCACTTACGGACGAGATATTAAGAGAACTTGATGAAAAACTCAGATACTACCGTTCTCTGGAAGAAAGAAAAGCTGAAATTGTCCGACTTATAGACGAGCAGGGTGCCCTTACCGATGAACTTAAAGAAAAAATAGAGAAGGCAGAAATCTTAAGCGAACTGGAGGATATTTACAGACCATACAGACCAAAAAGAAAAACAAGAGCTTCCGTAGCAAAAGAAAAAGGCCTTGAACCCCTGGCAAACCGTATACTTCTTCAGGAAGACAAAACCGGAACCCCCTACGACTATGCAAATGAATATATAAATGAAGAAAAAGGTGTTCTGTCACAAGAAGATGCTATTGCCGGCGCAATGGATATCATAGCAGAATTTATAAGCGACAATGCAGATTACCGCAAACATATACGTTCGGTAACTCTCTCTCACGGTCTTGTTGTAACAAAAGCTGCAACCGATGAAGAAACCGTATATTCTATGTACTACGATTTTTCAGAAAGAGCCAAAACTATTGCCAACCACCGTGTTCTGGCAATTGACAGAGGTGAAAGGGAAGAGAAGCTTAAAGTCAGCCTGTCGGTGGACGAGAGTGCAATAACCGATTATCTTAAATCGCAGATTCTCAAAAACTCAATATATAATGAAATTATTATAACTGCAATTGAAGATTCATACAAAAGACTAATCGCACCTTCAATCGAAAGAGAAATAAGAAACACCCTTACGGAAAGAGCCGAAGAGGGAGCAATAAAGGTTTTTGCAGAAAATCTCAAACAACTTCTGATGCAGCCACCCATTAAAGGAAAAACCGTACTGGGACTTGACCCGGGATACCGCACAGGATGTAAGCTTGCTGTATGTGACCCCACCGGTAAAGTTGTAAAAACAGATGTTATCTTCTGTACATTGGACCATCACGATAAGGAAAAAAGCGCAAAAACCGTAAGAAAGCTTATTGAAGATTACAACATTGAACTTATATCCATAGGAAACGGCACCGCTTCGGGAGAATCGGAAAAATTTATTTCCGAAATAATATCCGATATGAACAAAGAAATATACTATATAATGACAAACGAGGCAGGAGCATCGGTATACTCCGCTTCAAAACTCGGAACAGAAGAATTTCCCGAGTTCACCGTAGAGCAAAGAAGTGCCGCATCCATTGCAAGAAGAGCACAAGATCCGTTATCGGAACTTGTCAAAATTGAACCCGGTTCAATAGGAGTAGGGCAGTATCAACATGACGTAAGCCAGAAAGCTCTCACCGAAACTCTCGGCGGCATAGTGGAAGGCTGTGTTAACAATGTAGGTGTAGACTTAAATACCGCATCCTGGCCGTTGCTTTCTTACGTTGCAGGAATAAGCAAAACCGTAGCCAAAAACATAGTTGCCTACAGAGAAGAAGTCGGAAGCTTCAAATCCAGGAAAGAACTTTTAAAGGTAGATAAGCTTGGTCCGAAGGCATTTGTGCAGTGTGCCGGATTTCTTAAGATTCCCGGTGCAAAAAATCTTTTGGACTCTACAAGTGTTCATCCGGAATCTTACGATATAGCAAATTCACTTATTAAGGAAGCAAATATAACCGAAGCGGAAATCAGAAACCGTAAAACAAAAGAAATGGAATCTAAACTTAAATCTGTGGATATAAAGACTTTTATTGAATCTCACGGCATCGGCAAGCCCACACTTTGCGACATAATGGACTCCCTTTTAAAGCCTGACAGAGACCCCAGAGATAATATGCCAAAACCAATCCTCAAGACGGATGTACTGACCATGGAAAATTTGTATTCGGGTATGGTCCTTACAGGTACGGTACGAAATGTGACGGATTTCGGTGCTTTTGTGGATATCGGTGTTCATCAGGACGGTCTTGTTCATATTTCTGAAATATGTGATAAATTCATAAAGCATCCATCGGAAGCACTTAAAGTGGGTGACGTAATTAAAGTGAAGATTCTTGATGTAAACGTAGGCAGAAAACGAATTTCTCTCTCTGCCAAACAGGCATAATTCGCGATATTTTTACTTTAAAATAAACAAAGTTAAGAATTTTTCGGTTTTTTTTGTGCATAAACAACAAAAAATTGAACAGTTTTACGACTCATAAAAAACTATATGGAAATATTGTAATACAATTCTACAAAAAATTTTTTTTAAATTGTGCATTTAGCATAATTACACGGAATTAATATTTTTTCATCGAAAAAAATTTGTTTTATTTTATGCAATCTGTATAATTTACACCGTTTATTTTGGCATTTTAACCATTGGACTTTTTTAAAAAATATGTTAGAATACTATATACAATAAAATGTATTAAAATGCTTAGGAGGTATATAATGTCCAGTTTAAGTTTACAGCACATTTACAAGAAGTACGAAGGCGGCGTTATTGCGGTTTCCGATTTCTGCCTTGATATTCAGGATAAGGAATTTATCATCCTCGTTGGTCCTTCCGGTTGTGGTAAGTCCACAACACTCAG
>CAYXPV010000061.1:0-8029 GCA_964467285.1 uncultured Oscillospiraceae bacterium | reverse complement strand
CATTTTTTGCTCAAAGCAAAGAGGCTGCCCAACTATTATTGTTAGACAGCCTCTTCTTCTTTATTGTTCTGCTTGTTGCTTTGCTTTCCTTGCTCTGCGTTCTTTCAACTTCTGGTATCTGTTTGTACGTTCAAGATATAGAATGTTGGGCAAGTATCTGACACCATTCTTTGTGAGGTGGAAAAACTTTTTGTCCTTTGCCCTTTTTACAGTGGGGTCGTAATACACATCCGCAAATTTCAACTCTACACCCAAATAGTTCTCACATACTATCTTCTTGCATTGAGTAATGCCTTTGTCTTGTATGTCAACTTCGACTTCTACAATGTGAATTGCTTTGATGTACTTGTGTACAATGTCATACATTTCTTTGTAGTTCATTTCATTAAGCACAACATTTGCTTGGGCAATTCTCCAAATGGCTTCACTCTCGCTGTCTGTGTTTGTGGCTGTAGTCATCAATTCTTGCGTATGTTGAATTTCTGATTTGAGAGTTGCAATGAGTTCATCGTTTGCAAGTTGTTCAGTTTCCAAAACCGCAATTTGTTTTTCAAATGACTTATCAGACAATCGACCAACTGCATTGTGTACTGCAAGACGTTCAATCTTCTCTGTATAGGTTGCCTTTTCTTCATTGGCAACATTCAACTTCTGATGCAGTATTTCAAGCTGGAGTTGCATTTGTTCTTGTTGCTCTTGTGCTTTGGTGGTAATAAATAGTTTGTGCAACAACTTCGCATAATGCCACGCAATGGAGTCCACACAATTGATGTTTGTGTTTCTGTTGTAGTCGCAAGTGGTGTTGCTCACTTTCATCAAGGAATTCCTGCACAAATACGCACCACTGCCAATGTGTGCCATCATCTTTTTGCCACAACGAGGGCATACAACCAACTTTGCACCAAGATACCATTTTCGTGTCGCCTTGTCTGTGTTCGAGTTGTTTGAATTATTCTTTGCAATGACTTTGTCATACCATTCTGCTGGCAAAATAGCTGGATATGGCAATGTCTCGTCAAGACCAAAATACACTCTATCGTTGAGAATGTGGCGAACTGCACTGTACTTGAAATGGAAGCCACGTTGCACAAGTTCTTTGTACAATTGCGCTTGTGACAAATTGGTCGTCAAGTACAAGTTGACAATTTCACGCACAACTGTTGCTTGTTCTTCGTTCACTTGTATGTGCTTGTTCTTGTCTGGATAATAACCATAACGCACTTTGCCACCAATGAATCGACCTTGCTTTTTGTAATGCTTTTTAGCTCGTTCAAAACGTGCTTTCTTCATTTCCATTTCTTGCTTTGCCATTGTCGCAAAGAGTGAAAATGCAATTTCCATTCCCTTGTTCACATTTCCATTGCGGTCAAGCAAGTACAATTCTGGCTCCTTTATCTTCAATTGAATTTTTTTCTTAATAAGTGTGTTCTTGAATTTCATTAGCACTTCTTCGTCTCTGCCTATTCTATCAATTGCCCAAGCAAAAACAAGTTCAATGCTGGGATTGCTTTCTATTTCTGCATATACCTTTTCCAAGTTCTTTCTGTACTGGTCGTCCAGCTTGATTGCAGATGCTCCAGCTTCACCTATTACCAGTATCTCGTCTTCGCCATATCCCATACCTCTGAGATAGTTGATGTTGTCCTGCAACTGTGATTCTACTTCTTGTTGCAACGTTGAAGTTCTAATAAATGTGATTACCTTTTTCATATCTTTGTAGTGTTTTGTTGTTTTCTGGTACAAAGATAATCATTTATTTTTATGTCACACTATCATTCATAATCGTTACAAGCATTGGAGAAGAAGCGTTCAATGGTTGCACTGGTTTGACCTCGGTATCCATCCCCAACTCAGTGACTTCTATAGGTATCGCTGCGTTCAACAACTGCACTGGTTTGACCTCGGTAAATATTTCAGATCTATCGTCATGGTGCAATATTGATTTTTCTGATATAGATTCAAATCCTCTATATTATGCAGGTACATTAAAACTTAATGGAGTTGAAATAAACGATTTAGTAATACCAAATGATATTGCAGAAATTAAAAGACTCACGTTTGTTGGATGCACCGGTTTGACCTCGGTAAATATCCCACAATCAGTAATTTCGATCGGTGAATACGCTTTCCATGAATGCACCGGTTTGACATCAGTAACTATACAAAATGAACAAATAAAAATTGAAGGTAATGCATTTAATAATAGATATTGTAGTATATATTCTATAATTAAAAACCCTCCAACGGGTTGCAGTCTTACCGCATTTTCAGATGATATGTTAATGTACTCAACATTATATGTTCCACTCGGGGCTAAAAGTGCATACGAAAAAGTGGATCCATGGCGTAATTTCTGGAATATAGTTGAAACGGATTTCAGCGGAATTGAGGACATTGCAGTTGATGAATCTGCAGAATTGTCAGTCAGTGTTGATGGTGATGAAATCATTGTCAATAATGCAGAAAATTATCCTGTGACGATATATACACTTGCAGGACAGCAGGTTTATTGCAATAACGCATATAACGGAGAGAGCATTTCTCTATCTAATGGAGTATATATTGTGAAAGCCGGTAGCAAAACTCAAAAAGTGATTATTTGATTACTCAAATGAAATTGCTTTCATTAATATTTTCTTTAATAGCAGTTGCTATATCGGTAATGTGTTTACCCTCATTCGGCTTTGTGGCGTATGAGGGTAACATAATTGCCATAATCGGAGTTTGCACCACATTGGTTGTAGGTTTGAATATCTATGATGCAATTATGGTGCGGGAGATAGATAAAAAGGCTGAACGACTTCAACAAAAAATTAATACCTTGGAGAAGCTCGAATACCGAAATGATATTTACTTTAAGATTTCCTGTGGACTTTACGCTCAAAGGAAACAAGCCTATACATCTTTCCTTTTTATATTTAAAGCAATGTCGATAGCCATGATGCATGATGACGCTGAATGTGTAGAAAAATGTTTCACCTTATTATCTCAATTCGACAAAATCAATAGTACAAAAAATGAAAGTCAAAGTTCATCAGATTCAAAACTTAAATATGCCGAAATTGAGCAATTGTTGGTGGAAATTGAAAAGTGTCGATTATACAATTTATATAAACAGCGAATTAAAGAAGTGTTGAACTCCGTCGATATCAAAAATTAAACATAGATTTAACAAGAATTAAATAAACAATTAATTTTTATGAGGACTATTTTACCAAAGTATGTATTATTTGCTGTTTTAATAACAATAAGCGTCAATTTATCATCATGTAGTGATGATGAAGGCCAATTTGAGCCGGTAACGTTGCCTGCCAATGCTAAGGGTGTATCTATTAAGTTTTATCCTTCATATTCAGATGGGAATGATGATAATTTCTATGAAGACGAACTTTATTATTGGATTAATAGCTATGTGATAAAAGATGTATCGCCTTACAATGACTTAGAAATAATGAAACGAGAGTATGAAAATGGTTTTCCTGAATATTTAGCATATAATGCAGCATATCACGATTTTTCACTCTCACTTTTTTATGAATATTTAAATAATGAGTTCCAAGAATCTTTTGGAGATTATCCTCAATATAAAGATATTAAAATAACAGAAAGTTATGATATAACTTCGCTTCCCGTAGGAGCAGAAGAAGCAATTGCCGCGGTGAAGTGGATTAATAAATACAAATATCAGTATAAAAATGCTGCTATTCATGCAGGTAGATTCTATCTATTTAATAGGACGTCTGACGAAAACTACTAAAGACCAGAATTGCTAATCAGCGTTATTTTGATGTAGTATTATCAGGGCTGCAACCACGGTCGCAGCCCTGATAATTTATCGTCACAACTCAACTAAACAATCATCGAAGGCACGATATTTTGAATAAATACAAAAATTCTAAGTATTATTTCTTGCATTTGAATAAAATAGCTTATTTTTGTAAATAGAATACAATTTATGAAGCCGCTTAAATATTCATTAAATAATTTTACAGCTTCATAACAAAACAGTTTCAGTTTCTTTAAGGCTGTATGGTGTCATTATTTCTAAATCGCCACCTGCGCAATTTATTAAAATCAAATTTCAAACAGCACTTAAATAATCTTGAGATAAGACTTGATACAACTTCTAAGAATTGCTATATGAAAATAGAAACATTGAATTTTTTGAATTTCAGATGTTTTGAGGAATATCAACTGAATTTCAAAAATGGTATAAATCTTCTGTTTGGTGCTAATGGTTCAGGAAAAACCACTATTCTACGCGGAATGAAAGTCGCAATGAGTTCTTTCTTTTCGGGTTTTTCTGATGCCAACACCCGTTTTATCGGTTTCTCCGATGCCGATTTTATAAGCGAAGTAGAGAATGATACCGAATCATTGGAACGCCCGGTTTCTTTGGAATATAACTTTTCTATGTTTCGTGGTCTTAAGTTGTCACGCTCGGGTAAAAAAAACCGCACCTCTATTTCAGGTATAAAAGCAATGAGAGATGCTACAAAAAAACTCTATCAGCAGTTAGCGCTTGAAGATGATGGAGGTATTGCATTACCTCTTTTTGCGGCATTCTCTACTGAAGACATTCATAGCTCCAGAAAATTAGATAAAAGCATTTTTACAAAATATTTTCAACCTCGCTCGTTTGGATATTATGAATGTCTGCAAGGCGATGGATTCTTCGACTATTGGATGTATCGTCTTTTGGTTTTGACTGAAGGGCAGAAATCGCTTTTGGAAATAGAGGTTGTGAATGATGCGATTGCAAAGGCATTGGGAGTAAATGGTTGTAATATCATCAACGAAATGTCAGTTAGACCATTAAAGAAAAAGGTCTTTTTTAGATTTATCGACGGCCGAGAAGTTGAGGCTTCAAATCTATCTGACGGTTACAAACGACTTGTGAATATCATTGTTGATTTGGCAATACGTTGCAGTTTGCTAAATGGGAAAAAATATGGTAAAGAATGTTGCAGACACACTTCAGGAATAGTATTGATTGATGAAGTAGATCAGCACTTGCACCCCGAACTGCAATCGATTGTAATGAAAGCATTGCATGCAACTTTTCCGGAATTGCAATTTATAGTTACTTCTCATGCCCCAATGGTCATGTCCAGCGTAATGACAAACGATGAAAATGAAGTCATATATCTTCAATATAAAGATTCTAAATATACTCCTACGCCTATCTCGACATATGGTCTTGATGCCAGCACTATACTTGAAATGTATATGGGAAGCAAGTCAAGAGTAGCTGAGGTAGAAATTTTGATTAAGAAACTTTTTGACCTTATTGACGAAGACAAATATGCCGAGGCGAGAGATATGTTAAATGAGTTGGATAAAGATTTCGGCGATTCACTTCCTGAGATAATCCAAGCCCGCACAATGTTGGATTTTAATCTGGAAAACGATGATTAAGATTACTAAAGGACGAGAACCGTCAGAATGGACCACAATAAGGAATACGCCTGGAATATCATATGAAGATGCGCCGAAAGATGCATTGAGAGAAGCGCTTTCTAAAGAGCAAGGCGGATTGTGTGCCTATTGCATGCGTAGAGTGCATTCAGCTTCCGGCACACAAACCACGACACGAATAGAACATCTGAAGCCGCGCAAACAGAGCCTTGAAGAAGGAAATCCTCATGAAACTTTGGCATATAACAACATGGTGCTATGCTGTGATGGAGACATTGAGAAGAATGGAATTTTTCATTGCGACAGGAGCAAAAAAGATAGCAGCCTAAGTTTTAGCCTTTTTGATCAAGCCGTATTTAGCACAATCACATACTCATCTAAAAATGGCACAATAAAGTCCTCAAACCCTCACTACGACAAAGATTTCAATGAAATTCTCAATTTAAATCACCCAAGATTGGAGAAAAACAGATTAGCAGTAATCAAGGGTATTGTACAGGAAATGGGGAAAAAGAAATGGAGAAAGAAAGATGTAACAGATAAGTTACTCTATTACAGCAACATTACAGCAAACGGGAATTTACCACCATATTGTGGCGTTATTATATGGTATTTAAATAAAAAACTACGGCAATTCATATAGAAAATGAATACGTAAAGAAGGGGTAAGATTACAGCAGAAGTTGGAAGAGGGTGGCATTTTGGTAGGTGGTGCCGGTGCGAAGCCATGAGCGCAGGATTGCCGTTGCCTCATAGCCACATTTTTCAAACAGGCGGTGACTATAGATGTTGCGCTCAGGCACTACTGCTGCCAGTTGGTGCATCCCTATCATAGCTCTTGCATAATCAGCTACAAGAGCCAACGCACGTGTTCCATATCCCCGTCGACCATAGTTTGCATCTATCAATATACCTATATAGGCTCGGCGGTTGACAGGGTCAAAGTCATACAAATCGATAGTTCCTACCGCCGCGCGACTATCGACCTCCTCTATCATAAAGCGCAATTGCCGCGCACTGAATATGTCGCCGTCGTAGTTTTCAATATAATCCCATAGTTGTTTACGGGAGTAAGGGCTTATCGTACAGCCCAACGCCCACAGCGATGTGTCATTTTCCCAACGGAAAAGCGTATCCAAGTCGGTGGGTTCAATCGCTCGCAACTTTATTTTTTCATCGCTCAACATCGCAAACAATCTTTATGTATTATTGAATGAATCACTGAAAAGCGTGCGGTTAAGCAACGATCGTCCAAGAGTCACCTCATCGGTATATTCAATTTCATTTCCCACCGAAACGCCACGGGCAAGCTGGGTTATCTTCACCGGAAGCCCGCCAAGTTTGCGGTAGATGTAGAAATTGGTGGTCTCCCCCTCCATTGTGGCACTCAATGCCAAAATCACCTCTTTTACATCGCTGTTTTTTATGCGCTCAACAAGAGAATCGATTTCCAACTGATCGGGACCGACACCGTCCATAGGCGAAATCACTCCGCCCAATACATGATACAGTCCCATATATTGCCGAGTGTTCTCAAAACTCATTACATCTTTGACGCTCTCAACGACACACACAGTTGAAGTGTCACGCGCAGGGCTGCTGCAAATCGGGCATACCTCTGTTTCTGAAATATTATGACATAGCGAGCAGTATTTCACCCCGCGACGCATATTGATTATCGACTCGCCAAGTGACACACCCATGCGCTCATCCTGTCGCAGAATATGCAACGCGAGCCGCAAAGCCGTTTTGCGCCCGATACCGGGCAACCGCGACAATTCGCTCACCGCGTTTTCAAGCAAAGTTGATGCATATTCTTGTTCCATAATTACGGTAATATCTAATATTTCACAAAGTTACTGCTTTTAATCAAATAATCAACACAAATAGTATTACAACGGCTCATCTGTCCTTTGGGCACATTGGTCAAAATGTCTTATAGGTTGTCACCTAAAAAGGTGATTTTTTGCAACAAAAGTCACATCTTAGCAAACTTTAACTAATTGGGAGGACGACTCTTTTTGCTCTCGTTAATCTCTCAAAATCCTGTCACGCCGACATGCGACACTAACGCATTTTACAATATACCGCCGACGGCTCTTTGTATGTGCCTGCTGGCTCAAAAGAAGCATACGCCATCGACCCGATATGGAGCTATTTCACCAATACCGTTGAGTTTGCCACAGTCGAAGTTTCAACACAAGAAAACAACGCGACATTTGAGATTCCGTCAGTTAAAATGCAATTGCCTACACGGTTAACGTTTATACAGACGATACTATGACTCAATTGGTTGCAACAGCCAACTATGACGCATCGGGTGCAATAATACCGATGTCAACATCGCTTAACCTCTCTATTTCAGGGCTTGAAAACGGGACTTATTACTACAACGTTATAGCAAAATCTTCTACCTACGAAGAAGCAAGCAGTTTCACAGGCAGTTTTGGAATCAACTCATCTACCGGCATTCATGACATAGCCAACGGTAACGAAGTTGTGGAAACTGCACGATACGACATTAACAGCCGCGTGCTTTCAGAGCCTGTGGAAGGATTCAATATTGCAGTTTACAGCGATGGCACAACCCGCAAAGAATTTGTGAAATAAC
>CAYXPV010000060.1:0-8163 GCA_964467285.1 uncultured Oscillospiraceae bacterium | reverse complement strand
CTTTTTTCATTTTATTTACCTCTTAATTCATATATCTGCAATTAGGGAACAATAAAATTAAACAAATGAACATATATTCCAAATCAAATAGTTATTTGATTATTATTTTCAACTTCAGTTTGTGCGGCTCAGGACTGCAATTTTATTAATTGCAGTCCCAACCGCAATTATATTATTTAAATGCGTCAGCTAAAGACTTGTTAGCTGTTTCTGTTTCAAAGTATCCCTGAGCAACGCCTTCTCTGAGGAATCTTACATACTGATCAATTATATCAAAATAGTTCTGGAAGTACTTACCTGCGAAATTATCGAAAGAACTGATAGTTTCGTTGGAAGCTTCACCATCCCATACGCTTGATAAGCCCTTGATTGTAGTCTGACACTGCTTGAGTTCATCTAACAAACGCTGGTTTAAGTTATCAATTGTGTTTGCTATTGCATTAACTTGATCGGTATTAACCTTAATCTGTCCTGCCATTTACTTTCACTCCTTTCGATAATTAGTTCTTTAACTTCTTAACACTTGATGTAAGTGTCTCCTGAGTATTGGCATAGTTGGTCTGCTGCTGCTTTAAAGCATCGCTTGCAAGCTGGAGCTTGTCAGCCATAGCCTTAAGTTCCTGTGTAAAACCTGTAATCTGGTCTACAAAAGCAACGTTGTCCTCGCCTTCCCATGCTTCACCCATTGTGCTTGCCTGCTGTAAAAGCTGCTTGTAAATATCTTCGTAAGACTTTGAAAATTCAGACAGCTTCGAAGCAACCTTGCCCAATTCTTCCGGTGTAACTCTGAGTTTCATAACTTTGTGCTCCTTTCAAAATATTTATTATATCAACAGCAGTTTGGATCCGTTTTTAAGACCGGATTCCAAAACTGTTGTATTGATATTTAAAATCTTACCTGTGGTTGCATCACACAAAACCGTGTTGTTATCCGCTTTGAAGTGACCTCCGGAAAGTTCACTCATCAGCTTTGATGTCAACTTCACAACCTCTGATACGGGACTATCAAGAGGAAAATAAATGTCGTATGTAACGTCTGCTGAAGGAAGTCTTACTTCTACAAGTATTTTATTCATTATTCTTCAGCCTCCCTTGAATCAAGTATCTTAATTTTGGTAGCTTTGCCGCCAATTATTGTAAATGCGAACTTCTCGTTGATTTCATCATACATTTCCTGAGTGGTTTTGTTGGACTTGAAGTAATACTGATCTGTAATACCGGGGCCTATCCATATACAATCGGAAGTACTAATCTGCTTCTTGTACCAGGACTCGTAGGTTGTACCGGTAAGATTCTTGGAAGAATCTGCGATGATAAGTCTTATGTTGTAGTTAACCTCGCCCTTTTCCAGAATAAGATCAATCTTCTGTTCAAGTTCTTCACCAAGCATACTTCTGAGGGAATGCAAAGAGTTGATTACATATACCTTTTTGTCAAAGTTTTCAGCCTCAGTACCCTGTTCAAGAGCATCTTTGTAGGTATTGTTTCTGTAGAGTAACAGTTCAAACAGCGAATTGATTTCGTTTTCTATATCAGCTTTCTGACCGACATAATTGTCTATATCTGCTTGTTTGATAAAGGACTGTGCGGCATCTATAAATACTGTTTCGATGCCAACTTCACCTTGGATAACACTTGCCAACTCATAAGCAAAGTTGGAATAGGAGTTATCCTGTGACAATACATACTCAATGTAGCGCTGGTCAAAGGAATATGTATGAATATCAAGACTCTGACATTCAACACCGATAGGCACCTCAAGGCTGCCCTCTTTGCAATGGTTACCAATAAATTCGGTATCCACAACATCGGGAAGAACAGGAACTCTCTTGGCTGATGCACCATTCCAGGAAGCACTGATACGAGCGCATTCTTCCCTGACAAACTTAAAGGGAACTGCATCGGTGCAAACATTGGCAATCTGGAATTCGTATATTCTGTCCCTCTTCATAAGACCTCTGCCCTTATACTTGGCAGGGAATAATCCGTCTGTCTTACCCAAGATGGTTGAATAATCTGTTTCATCATTAAGCTGCAACACAATCTGCTGACCAAAGTTCTGCAAAATTCTAAAGCGAACTGCGTTAACACCTATGGAAGTAAGCAAGAAGTAAATACCATACTTAGCACCTTCACGGGAAAGATATGCCACGGCATCTTCTTTTTCTTCAAAGTTTTCCACAAAGGCAGCAAAATTGTTTATTACAATGACAATGGAAGGAAGCTTCGTATCGGAGGATTCAATATATGAACGATAATCTCCTCCGTAATTTGAAAACAGCTTCTTTCTGTAGTTAACTTCCTTGCGGAGCATCTTAAACAGATTGCTGACTTTTTCTTCCTCGTGGGCCATAATAACATCACCCACGTGAGGAGCCTTTGAGAAAGAACCCAGAGTTTCTCCGGCAAAGTCAAGCAGATAGAGATTGACTTCATCGGGAGTGTGTTCCCTCAAGAGAGAATAAACCATTGTTGTAATAAAGGTTGTCTTTCCGCTTCCGGCAGCACCAAACACTACCGTATTGCCTGCTTTGCTGAGGGGCAATCTGTAGACATCCTGTCTTTGTCCTACCGGGTCATCGTACTCACCAATAACGGGATTAAGTACATAGGGCTGAACGTCTGTTGCATTATACTTTTTAACAACTTCGCCAAGGTAAATCTTTTCGGGGATGGGATCCAACCAAAGAGGTTTAATCTTGATACCCTCTTCCTCAGCAATATGCTTTAAGTAATCTGTTATTTCGTCAAGCTGCTTGTTCTGATTTACAAACATTGCGTTGCGCTTATCCATACGAGCCTGCTTGATGATACGACCGTTTTTGTCTATTACGTCAACGCTGTCATCTTTTTCTGTTATAACTCTGTCACTGGGATAATACAGCGCTCCTGCCCATGCAGACTGACCGAGTTCAAACAATTCGTTGTAACCAACCTGAAGGTAGAATCTACCTGTCTGAGCAAGTTCTGCCGCATCGGGGCGCTTGAGCATATCCATACTGTCGGATCTTTCCTGAACCTTAAGACAAACACGGAACTTACTGTTACTCCAAATTTGGTCATCTACAACACCGGAAGGCTTCTGAGTTGCAAGAATCAAGTGAACACCAAGGCTTCGACCTATACGTGCCGCACTAATAAGCTGTTCCATAAACTCAGGTTGCTGAGTCTTAAGCTCGGCAAACTCGTCGGAGATAATAAACAAATGCTGCAAAGGTTCGGTAACCTTGCCTTCACGGTATAACTTCTGATATTTATAGATATCAATGTTACTTACGCCCACACGCTTGCTGACATCAGCAAATATAGCCTGTCTTCGTTTGAGTTCGCTTTCTATAGAAGTAAGAGAACGCTTTACTGCAGCACCGTCAAGGTTGGTAATAATACCGGCTGTATGAGGCAGAGTTTCAAAGGCTTTCGCCATACCGCCACCCTTGTAGTCTATCAAAATAAATGCAACTTCATTGGGGTGATAGTTAACTGCCAACGAAAGTATGTAGGTAATAATAAATTCACTCTTACCGGAACCGGTCATACCTGCTACCAAACCGTGAGGACCGTGATACTTTTCGTGGAGGTCCAGCTTAAAGCAATCTCCAAGGGTATCTATACCAACCGGTGCCTCAAGGGTTTTTGTGGGATCATTTTCCTTCCAACGTAAGGGTGCATTGAGGTGCTCTACCTTACCTACGCCGTACATCTGCAAAAAGGTTACCATACTTGGCAGGTTGTAAGCACCCGATGTGGTATCGAGAAATACGTTGGATAAACAGGTACTGAGTGCTCTTTTGTTTCTTTCCGAATAAAATTCCGGTCTGAACATTACGCTCTGACCTGTAATGTCATCCTTGTCGAAGATTTTGCCTATAAAGCTGCTTGTAGCTTTTTCGGTATCTAACTCTATTACCTTGGTACATTCTTTTGGAACGTTTTTCAGTTCGTTGTAGAAGGTTATGACACTAAAGTGCAGATTAGTCTTGTTGGCATAAATCTTTTTGAGCATTTCTGCCTTTACTGCCAGTTCCTTATTCATTGCAAAGATTACATAATAGGGAGTTACATCCTCCATATCTGCTTCGGGAATTTCTGCTCTGTTTTCAATTATCTTTTCAAAATAATTGGATAATTCCTTAACTTCGCTGTTATTTGTAGCAATAAATCTGAACTTGTGATCTTCGTTCCATACATGAGGCAACCACTTAACAAAATCCAGTTCTTCCTTTTCGGACTCATCATATATGAAAGCCAATTTAAGTTCATCATAACCGTAAAGGGATACCAACTGAAAAATAAGGCTGTATGCAAACTCCTTACTAAGACGTCTGTTGCCGATTACACCTGTTATAAAATCATCAAAGAATGACACATTAATCGGGACATTCTTGACAATCTTTGGTGCTTCACAAAGCGCGTAGAGTTCATCCATAAGGTTATCTTCTTCTATGGTAAATCTGCGTTCTGCATAGGAGATTTCAGCATTTAACGGTGTCTGTCCTATACCAAGACGTAAGGAAAGAAAGTCATTCTGACCCATTCCTCTTTCCCAAAGATTATTCTGTACATGCTCAATTCGCTTAACGCACTCGGATATATGTATATTGTTTTCGTGGAGAATTTCTGCCTGTTTGGCACATTCTGCATCAAATTCATCCGAAAGCTTGTTAAGATATGCATGATACATTTTTTGCCTTTTTTCTTCTTTTTTCTTTTTACGTTTCTTTTCATAACGTTTTGTGAGTAAAGGCCAAAGAAGAGTACCAAGCAACATACTGAGTGACATAACAATGGAAGGTATGGCACCGCTTATATTGCCTGTGGACATGGCGTTGTTAACTGCAAAAATAGCTGTGGTCATTGATGCCAATCCCATGGTTACCGAGGGACCTACAACAAGCATAAGGGGCATTTCGTCGCCAATTCCGGAATTGGGAGGAGAATCCACCTTGAACTTTGCCTCTGCGATATCACGTTTGAATCTCGGTGAACGGTAAAAAAATCTGGTGGGCGGAAGTTCGTAGTCCTCCATATCCAATTCTTCTGCCTTTTGATTGGCAAAATTAGCCAAACGACCTGTCTGAAAACTTACACAACCATCCGGATTGTTGACGGATATGAAATTACTGCAGATAATAATCTTGAAGCCCATTATAAAAATGACATCACCGATATTAAGAACTGCACTTTTAATTTTCTTGCAGTTTACAAAGGTTCCGTTGGTACTGTTGAGGTCGGTAATGGTCCAGCGACCGTCTGCAAATACCAATTCCGCATGTCTGCCGGACACAAACCTGTTGTCTATAACAATATCGCTGTGAGCTTCTCTGCCTATAATTAATTTGGTGTTGTTTACGGAAATTATCTTCTTTTCAAAATGTTTTCTGTCTTCGGTGTCATTTTCCGTATAAACACAGATTTTTTCTTTTGTATAATTGTTTCTTAAAACAAATATTTTGTTTTCGGACAATTCTATGGACTTAGTCCTTGTGGTTTCGTCGGGAACAGATACATTCTTGCTGAGCTTTAATTGCCAACGTCCGGCAATACCTTCTATTTTTAATTCATCAGCCTTCCTGAAGCTGCCACCGTTCAAAGTAAACTGACCGGTAACCTTACGTGGAAGATTAACCGACACATATTTTTTCTCTGTAAGTAAGGTAACTAACAAGGTAACACCACCTTATATTTGTATTGTTCAAGCTTATTTCCCATCACCATCAAAATTATCACCGTCAGGCGATGCGATATCACCTGTTGGCTTTCCATCTTTTTTTGAATCACCTTTCTATACAGAACCTTCAGGAATCTCATAATCTTCTACAGGCTTTTCAGGGTAACTAAACGGTATCGTTACAGTAATGGTAACTGTTTTTGTACATTTCCCTGCGGTTACGGTAACGACTGCCGTACCTGCCTTTTTGGCAATAAGGGAACCGTCTTTACCAACACCTACTATGTCGGAGTTATCTGCAGAAAATTCAACTACAGCTTTTGCTTCTTTGGGTTCAACTGTAGGTTCTAACTTTCCTCTCTCACCTACTCTAAGATTTAAGGTTTCGGGAAGTCCCACAATGTCGGTTAATGCAGGATATACGGTAACTTCCACCTCATCCTTTTCATTATTCAGTATAACGCTTACGGTAACTTTACCGGGCTTTAATGCCACATAAGTACCGAGAATTTCGTTGATTTGCAGAATTTCGTTGTCGGAGGATTCAAATCTTACTCTGTTTGCATCTGCGGTTTTTCCGGTATCTGCAAAGAAACTACCTTCGTCACCAACTCCCAATACAAGAGGCGGATTATCAAACTCAACAGCAGCCACTTCGTCTGCCGGGTCATCGCCCGTGTTACCGCCGCCATTTCCGAAGCCGCCAAAGATAAACAACCATGAAAGCACGCCGATAACAATTGCGGCAAAAATACCCAAAATAACATAGAGCTTGGTATTTCCGGAATTAAGGGGTACTGTGGTAGATGCAACACCCTCTTCTGCAGTAAGAATAAGAACTGTTACATTGTCGTGACCGCCATTCTTAAGAGCCATCTGCACAAGTTCCTCGCTGAGTTCTTCGGAGGACTTATTTTGTGACAATATGGCTGCAATTTCACTATCGGTAAGCATATCGGTAAGACCGTCACTGCAAAGCAGGAACTTGTCGCCGATTTCTATGGGGAATTCCTCGGACATATGAGTTTCTATCATAAGTTCATCGGGGAAAATGCCCAAGTGCTGAGTAAGCTTGTGTCTGTCCTTGTGTGTAAGGGCTTCTTCGGGGGTAATTACACCCAAATCCACAAGTCGCTGAGAACTGGTATCCTCTACAGATACCTGACTGAGCTGTCCGCGAGCAAAACGGTATACACGGCTGTCACCGATGTTGAACACGGTGGCTCTGTCCTGCTCTACTACCAGGGCAGAAAAAGTTGCACCGATTCTTCTTTCGCCGCTTTCTATAATTCTTTTGCAAATACGCTTATTGGATTCATCAACAGCGGAAAAAACAGCATTATTAACCTCAAGTTCCTTGGAAATAATCTTCTTGTGGTATTTTCTGAGTACCTGAGCAGATATGAAAGAAGCCTCCTCGCCTCTTGCTTCACCACCCATACCGTCAAACACGCCGTATAACTGCACACTGCTTGAAGAATCTGCCTTAAGTGTCTGGGATTTGTCGCGGTTTTCCTCTGTTAAATATCTGCCGTTGAAATAAAAATTATCTTCGTTGTTATTTCGGATTAAACCTTTATCCACACTTACTGCTGCTGAAATTTTATAATTAGTCATTGTTATTCCCCCAAATCCATATTGGATTGAATATATTAGTCTTTTTATTTATCCTTTGGTCTGTAACTGTCGCTTGTCAAGTGGTTAAGCTGTTCCGGCATTTCACGGGCTACAGACTGATACTGACTGCAGGCATAATTTGCATAATCCACATAACCGCCATTTAAAGCCGGAGGCGGATTATTGAAGTCCGTGGGCGGTACCGGATTGTAATTCGGTACTGTATTTCCGGAAGTATTATACCCATTGGCATCGGGATTATATGCCGGCGGTATGGGCTGAGGATCGTTGTGGGGCAATTCCCAAGCAGGAACCGCCTGACCGGGTGCATTGTACGACGAACCGGATTCTATTACAGGTTCGCTATGTGCCATAGGATCCGCCACACCAATACCCATCGTGGATGCGGTCGGTGCGTAAATCGGAGAAGCGGCATTATGCAATGCGGTAGTCTTCTCTTCCGGAACGTCAACATACTGCATAACAGTATTAATAGGTGAGCTTCCGAATCCACCGGGGTTGTACATAGCATTTGGCACAGGTGCGCTTGGTTCTTTTAAGCCATCATCAGTCATGGATCTTGATGACTCCTCTTTTGAAGGCAAGGGATGTTCATCAACATAATTTACATATTCAAGGCGCTGTTGCAACTTGCTGTCTGCATAATCCGGAGCCGAAGCGACATTTGGATTATCACCGTAGGAAGGTCCATTGTCAAACATAGACATAGTACCCGATTTTACCGCCGGATTGCTCTCGTAAGCCGCTGTGGGCGGTATATCATATGCAGACTTATTTTCATAAGCGGATGTGGGCGGTATATCATATGCAGGCTTATTTTCATAAGCGGATGTAGGCGGTATGTCATAGGCAGGTGC
>CAYXPV010000059.1:0-8238 GCA_964467285.1 uncultured Oscillospiraceae bacterium | reverse complement strand
GATTATGCCCACAGAAAAAGATATATGAAACACAATATATTTGATGATGTAGCACCACCTCCCGATCCGAGACATGTCGGTGAGATTAAAGTGTATTCACCGGATGAATTAGCTGCTATGTATAAACGCCTTGAAAATACAAATGTGAGAATACCGTTTTATATCGCCCTCAATACCGGACTCAGAGAAAGCGAATGTGTGGCACTCCGTTGGAAAGATGTTGATTTTGAAAAGAAGACGATAAGCGTAAATAAGCAACTGTTGTTTCAGGATAGAAAATGGTGCTTCTGTCCGCTTAAAACAACAAATTCATATAGAACCATAAATATATCAGATAACTTTGTGAAATTTCTAAAAGAGTTAAAAGAAGAACAGAAGAAAAATAAAAAGCTTTACGGCGACGGATATAAAAGAAATTTTGTAACCGAAAGACTTCATAGAAATAAAGAAAACTATATCGAGGTAACCGATTTAATCAATGTAAAGGAAAACGGAGAAATGCTGACACATAACAGTATTAAGTTTTTGGCAAGAATAATCAAAGATGATTTGCACATAACTTTTAAATTTCATAATCTACGACACACTTATGCAACTATACTTGCGGAAAGCGGTATAAGCCCAAGATATGTTCAGGAAATGCTGGGGCACTCAAAACTTGAATTTACATTGAAATATTATACTCACACTACCGGACATATGGCAGATATGGCAAGATTGGCGATTGATAAAAAGCTGATTTTAGGTTAACTTATTCAGCTTACGGATTGCAATTTACCTTTTCAAGTGTATATTATCATATAATTTTACGAATGTCAATATAAAATTATCGAAAAACAATAAATAATTATTAAAAAAGAAAAAGCTCTCGATTTAGAGAGCTTTAAAGAGTAACGATATTGATTATTGCATTTTCGTCGGAAATATCCGTTTTATGTATTTTTTCACCAAGGACATTTATGCTTTTTAAATCCGTTATGCCGGTACCGATGCATTTGAAGTATGCTTCCTTAAGGGTCCATACTTCAAGAAAACGTTTTAAGATTTCACCTTCCCCGACGGAAGAAAGCTCTTCTTGGGAAGGAAGATGGCCGAAAATATAGATAAGTTCATTCTCAAGGCAGAAGTATGATGCAATTTTAAGACTACGCGGGCGTATTTCCTCTGCATCTATGCCTACCGGTTTGTCGGAAACCGCCACGGCAATTGTATTTACGGAATGGGAGATGCTAAGATGTATGTTAGGGTGACCGTCTGCGTAGAGCTTACCTTTGGCATCGGGGACAATGCATAATTTGTCTGAGTTAAGTCCCCAAACCTCGGAAATAAGATTTTTTGCCAGAGATTCTCCTGCAAGGGTTTGCTTCTGCATAAGTTCTAGCTTGTATGCTTTTACCTTGTTTTGTCGCCGGGAACACATATATTCAAAAGTTTTTCGGTAAGTTTCTTCACCGATATCAGAAACAAGTGTTTTGCAATATTTAAGCACTCTTGATTCCTCCGAATGTATAAATAAGTCTAATCTTGTTGCATTTTTGTACATTATATGATAAAATCTAATCAGTCCTTGATATAGTAGTCAATAAGAGTGTTTACAAATTTTTCAAGGTCTTTATCCACCATGGTGTATGTAGAATGCTTGGCATCTTCAAAGCAGATATAATCACATCCCAATTTCTTCACAAGGCGCTTCTGAGGTCTCAGTTTAACAACGGTATCTTTACCGCCTGTAATTAGAAGTACCTTGGAATGGATTTTGGAAAGCAACTTTTTGTCGAGAATTTTTGTTATGATATCCAGTATTTCGTAGTTCCAGCGATTTGAACTGGAGGAGTTGCGGTAGTGTAAATCCTCTATGCGCAAATTGAGGTTGTGACGGAAACGGCATTCACTCTGGTCGGAGCTTTTTTCAAAGCTGGCATCCTCCTTAAATTCCGAAGTAAAGCGGAATTTAGATTTCCACCCGTCCCTTTTGGCTTCGTTGGCAAGAAGTGCTCTCAACACAAAACGAGGCAGAGGAGTACATACAGGATATACAAGGGGAGATGACAGTATGGCTTTCTCGATTTTATTTTGGAATGCTCCCATATAATAGGTTGCTACGGCACCACCCAGGGAATGAGCAAAAAGATGTATCGGTGCACCTTCGGAATTGGGCGTTACGATTTTGTTTATATAGCAGTTAAGATCCTCGGAGTAATCTTCAAATCTGTCTATGTGGGTAAGGTCGGTACCTTCCACAGAACGGTAGGAGTAGCCGTGTCCTCTTAAATCGAACAGGAATACGTTGAAGCCCATATTCAGAAAGTACCAACTAAGCTCGTAGTACTTTTTGAGGAACTCGGTAAATCCGTGTACAATTACTATAGAACCGCGGTTTTCGGTGGTCTTGAAGAATTCGTAGTTGATGCTGTTGCCGTCGAAGGATGCAAAGGTTCCTTTGTTGGCGTACTGCTCCAGAGTTTTTTCTACATTGACGATTACGTCATTAAATTCGGAGTCTTTGATGATTTCTGTTTTGTGACTTGGTTCAAACAACATTTTGATTGCTCCTTAAGTGTAATATTTTTTATAAAAAGGGTTGATAATAATGACATCTACCAACAAAAAGAAAATATTAAAGCGTTTTCTAAAAGGCAGTGCTGTTGTAATTATTATTTACCTTATTGTTTCGATACTTGCGACAAAGCTTGTGTACGATTCGGTGTTTCAGCGTTACGATGCTCCCGCCCGGGAGATATCCTACGCCAATTCGTATACCGGATACGGCTTAAGAAAGACATATTCATATTCTTGTGGCGACAACAAGCTTTCGGGGTATTTGTACCGCACACCGTCTTCGGGCGGTGGATTGGTGGTTGTGGTTCCGGGATTTCATGCGGAAACCGAACACTACGAGGGTATAATACAAGGTTTTATGGACCTGGGTTTCGATGTTTTTGCCTTTGACGCAACCGGTCATGGTGAAAGCGGCGGAGAAACTTCGGTAGGCTTCCCTCAGATTATAAATGACCTTAATGCCACTTTGGATTTTATAAAAGGCAGCAAGGACTTTGCGTATGATGATATATTTCTGTTCGGCCACAGCAGAGGCGGTTACGCCGCCTGTTGTGTAATAAACGAACATCCCGATATATCTGCGGTTATATCTGTAAATGCGGTAGATACTGCCATGGATGGAATTATGGCGTATTCTACTGACTATATAGGCAATATTGCTTACGGAAATTATCATTTCCTGTGGCTTTATCAATATTTGCTGTTTGGCTCAGATGTTGCCGACCGTTCTGCTTCGGAACAGATTAACAAATCCAATGTTCCTGTTATGGTAATTCAGTCGGGTAGCGATGAGCAACTGTCGGAGGGCGATTTTTCACTTTATTCTCACAAAGAAGAAATTACTTCCGACAAGGCAACTTTTGTACTTTACACCGGTTCGGGCAAAGACGGACATACATCAATACTCTATGACAAAAACGGCGTTGCAAACTTGGAAATTATTGAAAAAGCAACAATTTTTTTCAACTCTAACGCCGGATGAAAAAGGGGATATCTGTATGGAAAACATTGTACTGATACCTGCCTACAAACCCGATGAAAAGCTCATTGCTCTTGTGGAAGAGCTTGATAGCTGCGGCTTGGGGATTGTAGTTGTCAACGACGGCAGCGGGCCGGAGTATGACGGTATATTTGAAGAGGTTTCTAAAAAAGCAGAGGTTGTTACGCTTCTGTGCAATTCCGGTAAGGGATATGCACTTAAAAGCGGTATGGCAACCATTATGCAAAAGCATCCGGAATGCAAGTATTTTGTAACGGCAGACTCCGACGGTCAGCACAAAAGTGAAGATATTTTAAGGGTTTTCAAGGAGCTTGAAAGCGGCTCGGAGTTTGTACTTACCGTGCGCAAATTCCGTAAAGATATGCCGGCACGCTCCAAGGTTGGCAACAATCTTTCGCGCTATATCTACACAATACTCAACAGTCATTATTTCATAGATAATCAGTCCGGCTTAAGAGGTTTTGAAGCTCTCCATGCCGAGTGGCTTGTCCGTGTTGAGGGCAATAAATATGACTATGAGATGAATATGCTTTATCACGCCGATAAGCAGGGAATTATAATAACAACAATACCCATAGCGGCAATATACATAGATAACAACTCGTCCTCCCATTTTGACCCGGTAAAGGACACCGTAAGAATTTACAAAAGGCTTTTCTGGAGTGCAAGAATAAGCTTTGCATCAATACTTCTGATTGAACAGATGATTTTGGCAATATCACTATTTTTGGGGTACGACTTCCTCCACATAACATTGCCGTCGGTAGGTGCAACCGCCATAGCTTTTAATGTGTTACTCAATCGGTTTGTGGTGTTCCGCAAATTCAAATATCGCGATTATATGAGGGTAATGGTATATACCATAATACGCTTTATATTCTATTCGTCAGGATTGTGGGTGTTCAAGCTGTTTATGTCTTATATACCGCTTTTTCTTTCTTTCAATTTTATAGCCATTGCTATGATACCCTTGGAGTATCTTATGCACAAGCTTTTGTATCTTTCCAAGTATCATGATGTAAATAAGGAAAGATAATCTAATATTAATAGGGAATGTAAAATGCAGATTATTCTGCACGATTTACATTCCCTTTTTTATTAATTGTTTTGCAAGGCATCAGCAATTTTTTGTGAGAAATTGCCGTTTTCAAGCTTCATAAGAAGATTTACGCAGGAATAAGCGGTATATTCGTTGGCGCAACCATGCATTTTAACCACGGTTTTGTTGGTGCCGAGAAAAACTGCACCTCCGCGGTCGTTAAACGCAAACATCTTGTAGATTGTGTCGTGGACTTCCTTCCAACCGGGAAGGTCTTTTCCGAGAGAGTCTACAATGGAAAGTGCCGCAAGTCCTGCGGATTCGGTATTTTTTAATATAACATTTCCCGTAAAACCGTCTGCCACGATAACGTCTGCTTCGGAGTTTACCACGTCACAGCCTTCCAAATTTCCTATGAAATTAATGGGGAGCTTTTCTATAAGCTCGTAGGCTTCTTTGATAAGAGCATTACCTTTATGGCGGTTTCTGCCTACAGACATAAGTGCAACCTTGGGTTCTTCTATGCCGGTATATGCCTGCATAAAGGCATTGCCCATAAGAGCAAAGCGCTTTAAGTCTTCGGGCTTGCAGTCGGTATTTGCACCGCAGTCCACAAGACAAAGGTATCCGTCCCTTTTAACGGGGATTGCAGTTGCAAGAGCAGGTGTCAGAAGCCCCTTTATAAGACCTAAGTGAAATATGGACCCTACAAGAACTGCTCCGGTGTTACCTGCACTTATCATTCCGATAACTTCGTCATCGCTTTTAAGGCGTTTAAGCGCCATAACCATAGATTTATCATCGGCGCCTTTAAATACGCTGGTGGGTAAATCTGTGTCAAGTACGTAAGCATCGGTATGAACTATCTCTATTCGGCTTTCATCTATTAAAGAATCCTTGCAAAGTGCATTGATGTCGTCGGTGTTTCCTACGAATATAACACCTATATCGGGCATTTCTTCAAGTGCTTTGATGGTACCTTTTACAATGGGAGCACTTCCGTTATCTGCTCCGAGTGTATCTATAATAATCTTTTTCATATTTCACCGTCCGATTATTCAACAGCAATATAAAAATCGTATACCTTTTGACCGCCATTTATGATGCCGCATTCCACATGGGGATATTCGCTTGTTATTGCATCACAAAGAGCCTGTGCGTCTTCTTCGGTTACGTTTTCACCGTAAAATACGGTTATAACTTCCTTGAAGGGCATATCTTCTATGGCTTTAAGTATTCCCATGGCGGCATCGAGCCTGTCTTCACAGGCACATGCAATGTTTCCGTCGCAGATACCCATATACATATTTTCTTTGATATCAACGCCGCCTATATTGGCATCGTGTACAGCTCTGGTAATACTGCCCGAAGACACGGAGTCTATGCCCATAAGCATATCTGCCGTAAAGGAGTCAATATCTTCAACCCAGGTGTTCATCATGGAAAGGGCAGAATAGCCCTGAGGTATGGACTTGGCAGGAAGTACACGCACCTCTGCATCTTTGTACATATCTGCAGCCTGCATAGCGGTAAGCAGTATGTTGGAGTTGTTAGGCAGAACCACAATATACTCGGCGCTGATGCTGCCAAATGCGTCAAGAAAATCCTGTGTGGAGGGGTTCTGTGTCTGACCGCCGTCAATAATGCGTGTGGCACCTATCTCCGAGAAATAGTCTTTAAGTCCGTCGCCTGAGGCAACGGTAACAACCGCATACTTAACCTTTGGTGTTTCGGTGGGTTTTTCGTCTATTGCTTCGTTGTGCTGAATGGACATATTTTCAATTTTAACAGAAATAAATTCGCCGTATTTTCTTGCAAAGCTAAGTGCTTTTTCGGGAGTAAAGGTATGTACATGAACCTTTACTATATCGTCATCCTGAACGGCAACTATGGAGTCGCCTATGGATTCAAGATAGGTAATGACAGGCTTTAAGGAAAAAGCAGGGATGTTTGTTTTAGCATTCATAAGCTGAAGCACAAACTCTGTACAGTAACCGTATTCCAAAACGCTGTCGGGACCAAAGCTGCCTATGGCAACAGGGGATATAATATCTGCTCTTTCGCTGTCGGTTTCTATGATTTCGCCTTTGATGTATGCAGACATACCCTCAAAAATATAGATTATACCCATACCGCCGCTGTCTACAACTCCGGCTTCTTTCAGCACGGGAAGCATTTCCGGGGTTTTCTGCAGGGTTATCTTTGCCTTCATTACGATGGCATCAAAGCATTCTTCAAAAGAACCAAAAGCTTGATTTTCCACAGCTTCCGCGGCGGAGCGTATTACGGTGAGCATGGTTCCTTCTACAGGGTTGGTTACTGCACCGTAGGCAGTTTCTGTACCCCGGGCGAAAAGCTCGTGTACGCTATCGAGGGTTATTTCGCTTTTGCCTTGACAAGCTATGGAAAGACCACGTATAAACTGGGAAAGTATTACGCCGGAGTTTCCTCTGGCGGAAAGAAGAACCGATTTGGAAAACTTCTTCATAAATGAAGCAGTATCTTCAACCTCGGAAGGAACTACACTAAATCCGCCGCCGAGAGTTCTTGCCATATTGGTTCCGGTATCTCCGTCGGGAACGGGAAATACATTGAGGTCATTGACCTGGCTTTCCATACGGCACAGATTTCTGTAACCGTTTGCCATCATTTCATAAAAATACTTTGCATCAATAACAGTAATGGACATTGTAATTATTCTCTTCCTTCAACAGTAACTTCTTTACCGAAACAAAAAGAAATAATTGTTCCGGGGCCTACGCAGGAGCCTACGATGGGTCCGATTGTTCCTATGATTACATTCTTGAAGGGAACAACCTCTAAAATCTTTTCTTTAAGAAGCTCTGCATCTTCAAGACAATCGGCATGAGAGATGTAGAGACATTCGTCGTTTTCCACAACTTCTGAAATGCGTTCTGCAATCTTTATCTTGGCATTTAAACTGCCTTTAACCTTTTCAACTGCATAGTTTTGACCGACTATATCGGATATGATGATGGGTTTTATGCCAAAGAGATTGCCGAAGAATGCACTTGAAGCCTTAACTCTGCCGGCACGGCGGAGGTAATGGAGAGAGGCAACAGTACCGAACTGGTTAACTTTAAGCTTGTTGCTTTCGATGTACTCTGCAGCTTCTTCTGCGGATTTGCCTTCAGCTCTGAGTTCGCTTGCACGGATTAGCATATATCCCTGACCTAAGGAGCTTATAAGGGAGTCAACGCAAAAAACTTTGTTTTCAGGGTATTCTTCTTTAAGTTCATCTGCAATAACTTTTGCAAGGTTGATGGAGCCGGAAAGGGCAGAAGAACAGGAAATGTAAAGTACGTCTTTGCCTTCCTTGAGGTAAGAAGTGAAAGCTTCCAAGTATACTTCTCTGGGCACCTGTGTGGTAAGGATTCTCTTGTCATTACGCATGAGCTCGTAAAATTCCTTGGAGGAGTGATGCTCCCAGTCCAAAGATGCGGTGTATTCTACGCCGTCTAAAACATAATTCATGGCAACGTATTCGATGTCGTACTTTTCACGGAGTTCCTTGCTTAAATCGCAAGTAGAATCTCCTAAAATTACAAAATTACTCATTGTAAAACCTCCTTGTATTATATAATTATAGTTTAAATATCCGTTTTTTGCGGATATATGC
>CAYXPV010000058.1:0-8280 GCA_964467285.1 uncultured Oscillospiraceae bacterium | reverse complement strand
GGATTGTGTGTATTCCGTAAGTATTCCCGAGGTGTAGAATTCCCAGTCGTGAAGATTTGAGTATTCCGGCTTCATAAGCTTGCCGTACTTCATTTCCTCCACAACCCTTAAATCCCGTTCCATAATAAGTGCATCGAGGGATATGTCAAAGTGCTTTGATATTTCTATTATTTTGCCAAGCTCCGGTACTGATGAACCGTTTTCCCACTTTTGTACCGATTGACGGGATACATCAAATATTTTTGCAAATTCCTCCTGAGAGAGCTTTGCACCGGTGCGTAGTTTGTATATCATATTGTTCAATGCCATAGTTATAACCTCCTTTTTTGCATTATAACACATTGTCAACCACTTGTTCAACCAATCATTTGTGGCTAAATATGCAACCGGTAGTTTGCATTGAAAGTGAATTCAATTGACCTTTATCGGTGAGGTGTAAAAAAAGCACAGACCGCAAAAAGGAATGGGGATAATAATCACAGATAGGTGCTATCTTGATATTTTTATTGTTTAAGGTAGAAAAGCTCGTGGGGGCTTTTCCGATTATGTATTCCTTTTTGCTCTGTCCAAACCTCACCTCTCGCTGTACCCTCGTACAGCTTCGGGTACTCCCTCACTTCGTTCGGGTTCGGTTTGAACATTCTGCATCTTTTTTTCCTACCTCGCCGGTTTCTGCCTCTTTTTTGTGAGGCTCCTTACTCACTTCAAAGCCCAAAGCCCTCCTTGTGTAAAGGAGGGGGACCGCGTTAGCGGTGGGAGGATTGTTCAAACACAGAAAGTAACTGCATTTAAACAGACAATCCCTCAGTCGCTTCGCGACAGCTCCCTTTACACAAGGGAGCCTTTCGCTCCATTGTTAACTCCCCGATAAACCAAAATTTATCACCACATTGTCATTCCGAACGAATGTGAGGAATCTTCCTGACAAATAAGTACCTCACCGGATAAGGAGCTTCTTCGACTTCGCCTACGGCTTCGCTAGCCGTCAACTGTAACGCATCGTCTTCGCGCCGAGGCTGGCGCTTGTCTCTGCGACAGTTTTGCCAGAGGCAGTCTCAAACCGCTCAGCACACCTTTGGCTACTTCGCGGGAGCCTGCTCTCAGAATGACACACATATACGAGCACATCGTTTGTCAAACAAAGCGACAACCCCAAATTTACAAAAAGCAGAAACGGTTTGGATTTTCCGTTTCTGCTTTTCTGTATCTTATCTTATCATTACCTCTTATATTTCACTTTCCGCTACAAACATATCTCTGTCGTTTGCGCCGTTTCTGCCAAAGGACTTATACTGAGAAACAAGTCTTTCGTCAAGGTCGATTTCCGCCCACACAAAGCCTTGTTCTTTACTTCCGTCAGCTCTTGCAAGATACTTGCCCCATGCAGGCTCTATTATACCGCAGTTTTTAGGGTTTGAGTGGCTCACAACAAAGTACACACCATTATCCATTGCCCTTGTAACAGGTCTTTCCTCGTGGAATCCTCTTGTTGACCACACAACTATCTCTGCTCCCTTTTTTGCAAGCTCTCTTGCCGCCTCGGGGAACCAGTTGTCCCAGCAAATGAGCATACCGATTTTGCCCACGGGGGTATCATACACCGGAAAATCACTTCCCGGTGTCATACCTCCGTCTTTGATTTCCCCCATGCCGGTCAGGAACACCTTGCGGTATTTTCCCACAACCTCTCCCTTGTCGGATATAAGGAAGGAGGTGTTGTATCTGTAGCCCTCATTGTCAACCTCGTGAGAGGTAAACACTACATACATCCCGGCTTTCTTCACTGCTTCTCTCATTTTTCTCATTTCTTCGCCATTTTCCCTGATGTAAAGCCTTTCAGGACAGGCAAGGTCAAGGACACATTCTGTAAAACACAATAAATCGGGTTTTTGGGGCGAATTTGCCGCTTCTTCGATTACGGCTAAGGTGTTGTTCAAATTGCTCTCATAATTGCCTTTTCGCTCTATAAAAGCCGATGCCACCTTCACGATACGGTGAGGCTGTTTTTCTGTTATTTCAATTATCGGCTCATCGTAGGTTACTTCCCCTTTGCCAAAGCAGTAGAGGGGCATCTCCAGTCGTAATTCGACCGAGCCTTCGGGTATTTCAACCTTAAGGGTTAATTCTTTGTCCTGCTTTTTAAAACAGTCGGTTTGAACCAAATTTCCCTCTTTGTCAACAAACCTTACCAATGCCCTTGGGCTTATCCTTTCGCCATATGCACGGTAGGGTATACTTATCTTTAAAACCTTGTCGGCACAGTTCTTTAAGTCAACACTTCCCGCAAACATTCCGGCAGAGTAGGGCTTGCCTTCCTTTGCACGGATTGTATATTTGCCGTCACCCACGCAAAAGTCAGGTGCGGAAGCTTCGTTAAAAATTACGTCCGAAAATATATTTAGTGTTTTTGTCATAGGTATATCCTCCCGGTTCATCATCAAGATGCTTTTCCATTACTACAAGCTTACGCTTTAAGGGATTGGACATAGGTGTTTTGTACATATACACCGTTTCCTCACCGGAGGTGGTGGGTATAAGTACGGATTTTGAAGTGTCAAGAAGATTTATAAATCTTTTCAAATTTTCCATTTCAAGGAGCATTTCATCACGGATGTCTTTTTTGTATTTTGCCTTTTCATCCGGATTGTCGCTGTCAAGGTACATATGTGTAAGCATCTGTGTGTAGCACAGTGATTTTTCGGTGCTTATGATGCAAAGGAAACACTCGACTCTATCTTTTAAATCCCTTAAATAGTCGCACATACCGTCACCTACAGAGTTGATTCTTGCCACGATTTTTTCAAGCAGGGGCAAAAGTACATCGGAGCATCTTTTAGCCATATATCCAAGCATTTCGTCGGAGTTTCTTGGCAGCAGATTAAAGTAGGACATATCGTCCCAGGAGGGGTCCGTGTCGTAAGTAAAGAACATATTGGGCTTGTAGTATCGGGTTTCGCCAAATTCCAGAATGGTTCTGTCGGGAACTATTGGCCACACAAGCTTTCTGAAAAGGGTTCTCGGAGACACAAAGAGAGTTGTTGTCCAGTAATTGTTTTCGCCCGTTTCGGGGTTGTGACGTGATTTTTTGTATTCCTCCTTAAAGGTGTCGCACATTTCCCACACATCGTACAAAGCTTCTGCCTGATTTTTGTCGGGGGTAAATCTTTCCGACATTTTCTTAAGGAAGCTATCTATATCCACATCGTTGTTGTACTTAACCTCACGTATTACCTCGTTGTTTATGTATCCGGCACAAAAGCCTCTGTGCAAAGACCGCCACGCAAGGTAAAGTTGTGTACATCTTTTTCTATAACGCTGTTTAAGTGATTGAAGGTTTCTCTGGGGAAGGGGAAGCCCACAAGAGGTGCAAAAAGCTTCCAGTCGTGTCCTATGCCGTTGGTAATGTACTGCACGTATTCGTCTCCAAGCTCACGAAGCTTTGCTTCGTAGGGGAGATCTTCACGGTAAAGACTGGTAAAGCTGAATGTAAGCCCCACACCCTCGGGAAGATTTACGGAAATATCTTCCTTTTCTCTGTCGGAGAATACCCAGTCAAGATTAAGATTGATTTTGGTTTCCTTATTGTATTTTGCCGCAGTATCTCTCAGCTCAATAAGTAAGGGGTTTACTATTTCGTGGAAGTCCTTGGGCAAAAGTCTTAAAGGACCGTTACGCTTCATATAGCTGCAGTCCGCCCAAGGGAAGCTTGCGCAGGAATCCTGAGACCAAATTTCAAAGAGTGCCAGTTCCGGCACATCCTCCATAAGCTGACTTAGCATTTCGGAAAAATGCTCAAGCACAAGGGGATGTGTGGGGTCAAGACCGTACTCGGGTACGGCAGAGTAGGCATCGTAGTCCACTCTTGCGCCGCGAAGCTCGGGGTATTTGCGGAAGAATCTTTCCGGTATAAGTCTCGACTCAAAGGTGGTAAACACGGGTTTTAAGCCCAACGCCTTTGCAAGACGGGCGTTTTTGAGGAGATTCTTTCTGTTGTCGGAAAGCATATTTTCCTTGTGAATACCGCGGAAGAGCTTGCTTTCGTAGAACATATCAAGTCCGGGACAGTAGGTACACCACCAGGGGTACACGTCATTTTTATGTTCTCTTTCTCGTATCTGAATGGGTATATCGTCATAAAGGGTGTTTATTTCAAAGTTTTCCACGCCGGCTCTTACGGTGTCGAGCATATGAATTTCCAGGTCAAAGTCATCTGCCGCCCTTGCAAAACCGCCGTAAAAATCGTCAAAGTTTTCGTAAAGTCTGTTGAATCTGGATACATTGTATTCCTTTGTGTCCTCATCGTATCTGTCAAGGCACTTAAGGATAGCGTGGATTACGTCTACCTTTCTGTCACCGCACACTATGTAGCCGCCCTGTGTTGTTTTGTATATAATATGCCATCTTACATCTTCGCCCTTACCGGCGGCAAAGGATGCAAATTCCGCATTTTTCTTTGCTTCTTCAAGGGTGCATACGTTTATGCAGCTGTAGTCTGCATCAGAGGATATCTCATATTCGTGACCAAGCTTTCTCGCAATAATCTCAATACCGTCCTTGTAGCTTGCGAGAGCTTCCGATAATATAATTTTTCTCATAATCTTGCCTCCTTTGGCATTTTATAACTACATTATAATGCAAGGAGGGGATATTGTCATTGCTTTATTCAACTGTAAAATAATAAAAATCAATCATTTTTCTTTGACATTTGAATTGTATTATGCTACTATTTAATAAAGGAAGGTGATTAAAACGGACGATAAATCAAACATTGAGCTTTCCAAAATTGAATTTCCCCTTGAAAACTTTATAAAAGCAGGGTACAACACTATTGCACCTCGTGTAAGCAACAAGCGTTATGGCTACTCGCACACCATTTATTACATATTGTCGGGGGAGCTTGAAATTAAAGTCAACGGCGAAACTTACAAATGCGGCGAAAATAGTATAATTCACTTATCCAAAGAGGATGAAGTTTATATTTACAATCCATCAAAAGTGAAAAAGGCATCCCTTTATTATCTGCTCTTTGACTTAAAAGCAGGGGTTACCATGGAGGATTTGGGAATAAGCCGCGTTGTGGAGGATTCTTCGGGGGAGCTTTTGGCTCTGTGCAAAGACATTTACAAAACCCATCTTTCCGAGGGCGCCGCCTATAAAGTAAAGGTGTTCTATGAATTTTCACACCTTTTGTATGAGCTTATTACCGTAAAGCTCAAAGACAGCGACAGCTTCGATGTCAATTACAAAATCAGCAAAGCACTTCAGTATATAAGGATGAATTACTATAAGAATATATCCGTAGAGGACCTTGCCGATATTTCGGGTTATTCTGTTTCCCATTTCAGACGGCTTTTTGTAAATACCTGCGGTATGTCACCTCAGGATTATATGCTTTCCTACAAAATCCGCAAGGCAAAAGAGCTTCTTATGGAAGAAAAGGACAAATCCGTTGAAGAAATTGCGGAGCTTCTTGGTATGTGTAATGCCTCATATTTTTGCAGGATTTTTAAAGAAAAGACAGGTGTGACACCTTATAAATATAAACATAACACAAGACCGAACCACATATGATTCGATCTTGTGCTTTTGTCATTGTAGCCGAAGGCGAAGTCGAAGAATCTCTGTTAATTGATTGATTCTGCTTGCATATCCTCCGGTATCTCTGCCGTTAGCTTTATTTCCTTTCCCGATATGGGATGATTTAGTATTATTTCTCTGCAATGAAGCCTTGTTCTTTCGTTCTCTATGGGTGAGCCGTACATATCGTCACCGTATATGGGACAGCCGATATGTGCAAGATGAACTCTTATCTGATGTGTTCTTCCCGTAATGGGATTTAGCTTTATAAGGGAAAGACTGTTTCTTTCACTTATCACTTCATATTTTGTAACAGCTTCCTTGCCAAGCTCGGATATGCACCTTTCTATGGCAGAGCCTTCTTTTCGAGCAATTGGTGCGTTTATTTCGCCTTTTGTTTCTCGTGGCGCACCGTGGCAGAGTGCAATATATTCTTTTTTTATTTCGCCCTTTAACATCCGGTCACTTAAATTCGACGCGGAGAGTTTGTTTTTTGCAATTACCACCACACCCGAGGTGTCTTTATCGAGCCTTGTAATTACACGGAATGTAAATCCCTTGTCTTTAAAGTAATGAATAACACCGTTTGCCAAAGTGTCATCGTGATGATTCTGGGATGGGTGAGTGGGCATATTCCGGGGTTTGTTTACCGCAAGGATGTCCTCATCTTCGTATATTATATCAAGAGGAATATCCGACGGCACAATGTTTGGTGACGGTTCATCGGTTAATGTAATTACAATTACATCACCGTCATTTACCGTATGCGTGGCATATACACTCTTGCCGTTTAGCAAAATTCCTTCGGGGGATTTCTTTAGCTTTGTAAGCACCGCCGCCGAAATATTGAGCTTTTGACGAAGTATACTTTTAATTTTGCTTCCGCTGTCGCCCGGCAAAACCTTGTATTCTATTTTACGCATCTTATCACCGTTTTTTATTTCAAATTGACTGTTCCCACATTGCACAAGGGCTTAAGATTATCGCTGTTTAAAAGTATTGCCTTAAAGTCTTTTGCACCTTGTGGCATATTTACGGTATAGCTTTCGTGGGGGTTAACCTCTTCTATTTTAAATTTTATTGCGGTGCTGGTGTCGTCATAGAACACAAGACCGATTTTCAAATTGTTATTGTAGTTATCCTGTTTTACATCAACATCTACGGTTACTGTGTTATTGACCTTGGCAGCGGTAATGCCTGTTGTATCGCCGAACACATAAAGGATTATGTGACTTTCCTCGCCAATGTCACCGTGACCCATAGAGTTTACTCTTATGCTGTAGCTTCCTGCAGGAAGCTTGCCCTGGTTGCATGCTTTGTTAATAATATCGGCGAATCTTGGATTTTCCATCCGTGTGTCAAAGTCCACCGCATCTGCATCATACACGGTCATTACATATGTCTTGCCCTCTGCCTTTGTCTGCATTATGTCTATGAGGAAATCATCGGTCAATTCACCCTCAAACTCATATTCGGGCTTTACTTTGTCAAAGTAATTGTAGGTGTCGCACTTTCCGGGTGTACATTCGGGTACTTTGTCCGCATACAAATACGGGTCGGGAATATGCTCAAGTCCCATTGACGAAATATCCCTTGCAAAGTAAATGTGGAAAAGCTCAATTCCCTGGTCATCCCATGTAACATCGGCATATACACAGTTTCCGTCAAGCCACAGAATATTCCATTCGTGAGCTTCCGTGGTACCCGTAACCGGGTTAACGCTGCTGCCTTTAATTGCCCATGTAGGGATATTCGCCTCAATCAGCAAATCCTGATACAGCTTTGCATATCCTGCACACACGGCTTCTTCGTCTATAAGGGCACCGTATGCAGTCTGGTGGTTTTTGCCAAGCTTATAGGTTACTATGTTTGCTACCTTATCGTGAAGCCACAGAGCCTTGTCGTAGTCTGTACCGTCGGGAAGGGCTTCCTCCATTTCGTCAATTATTTCTTTGACCCTTGCGTTGAACACTTCTCTGTATTCTTCAATTTCAGTTTTGGTAACTGTCTTTCCGTCAACATCATAGGTTGGCTTTACGGCAACTATCGTTTCGCTATTTTTAATTGTGTAATATGCGAAAGCTCCCTTGTACCAGAAGTAATCCGGATGGTCAGCGGTAACCATTTCCATTATAAGCTTGATGTCTGAATATTTAAAGTTAAGGTCTTTAGAAATATTTATCAAAGCTTCGGCATTCTTTATTGCCATATCTATGTCATCGTAAACTTCTGCTTGTTTTTCGGTCAAAAATTCTCTTCCGTAATGTCTGCAGTCGGTCGGCATTATTGTTTCGCCGGATAGGGAAGAATAGCTGCTTAAGCTATATGATAAGTCGCAATCCTCGCTGTTAATTTTATCGGTTGCATTTTCGGCAGCTGTGTCTGTAGGGTAAACAGGTTTTGCTTCGTCGCTTTCTTCATTATGGCTGATTTCGTCGGCATCAGTTCCGGGCAAGCAGTCATATACATAGAAAGTTTGTCTGCTTTTTTTATGACTGTAGAGGTTTGCAACCGGGCTGTATATACTGTCCGATACTTCGCACACCGGTGCCGCAAACACAGACACTCCTTCACAGCATATTATACTTAAACAGAATATCACACAAACAACAACGCTGAGTATTTTTGATGTTAATCTCATCATTTTAATACCTCCCTGCGGATCTATATGTATATCGTTTACAACTTAATTATATATGATGT
>CAYXPV010000057.1:0-8361 GCA_964467285.1 uncultured Oscillospiraceae bacterium | reverse complement strand
GCGTTAAGACCAAAGAGGAAGATGTTGTCTTCGCCAACCTGCTCGGAAATTTCAACGTTTGCGCCGTCGAGTGTACCGAGAGTTACCGCACCGTTAATCATAAATTTCATATTACCGGTACCGGAAGCTTCCTTACCTGCAATGGAAATCTGCTCGGAGATATCTGCCGCAGGAATAATGATTTCTGCAAGAGAAACTCTGTAGTCTTCAATAAACACAACTTTAAGCTTATCTCTTACTGCAGGGTCGGAGTTTATGGTATTGGATAATGCACAAATAAGGCGGATAATCTGTTTTGCCATAAAGTAACCTGCAGAAGCTTTTGCCGCAAATACAAATGTTCTGGGTTCGTAGTCTGCATTGGGGTTTTCTTTGATGGTTCTGTACATATGGAGTATCTGCAGAACATTAAGGAGCTGTCTTTTGTATTCGTGAAGTCTCTTAACCTGAACGTCAAAAATAGAGCTTGGATCTACCTTTATGCCGTTGGCAGATAAGATGTATTTTGCAAGACGCTCTTTGTTGCTGTGCTTAATGTCAAAGAGTCTGTCAAGAACCTTTTTGTCGCCTTTGTACTGAAGGAGCTTTTCAAGTTCTTTGGAATCCTTGGTAAAGCCGTCGCCAATGGTTTCCTTAAGGAAGTCGGTGAGGAGGGGGTTGGATTGACAAAGCCATCTTCTGTAGGCAATACCGTTGGTTACATTGGTAAACTTTTCAGGGCTTATGGTGTAGTAGTCCTTAAAAATACTTTTTGTAAGGATTTCGCTGTGGAGCTTGGAAACACCGTTTACGGTATGGCAAGCTGCAAGGCAGAGATTTGCCATACGTACTTCGCCGTTTGCTATAACTGCCATATATTCTATTTTGGCGTTATCCCCGGGATATATGGTATTTAAAGAAACAAGAAGTCTGCGGTTGATTTCCGCTACAATCTGGTAAATTCTGGGGAGTTGTTCTCTGAACATTCCCTCGGACCATCTTTCCAAAGCTTCGCTCATTACGGTGTGGTTAGTGTAGGAAAGGGTTTTGCAGGTAATTTCCCAGGCGTCATCCCAACCGTAGTTATAGTCATCCATAAGGATTCTCATAAGTTCGGGTACACAAAGTGCCGGATGGGTATCGTTGATATGAATGGATACTTTATCTGCAAGATTATCCAATGTGCTGTACTTTGCGTAATGCTTTCTGGCAATTGTCTGCAGAGAAGCGCTTACAAAGAAGTACTGTTGTTTGAGTCTTAAGATTTTGCCCTCAATGTGATCATCTGCAGGGTAGAGTACTTTAGATATAACCTCAGCTTTGGTATTGTCTTCAATAGCTTTGGCATAGTCGCCCCTTGAGAAGGCTGTCATGTCAAATCTCTTGGGAGATTTGGCACTCCAGAGGACCAGTTTGTTTACTGCATCGGTATCGTAACCGGATATAAGCATATCGTAAGGAACAGCAAGGATTACGTTATAATCAACGTGATCTGCATGATAGCCGGCATCGTCAATCCATTCGTTGACTCTTCCGCCGAAGCGTACTTCTACGGCTTCATCTGTTCTGCCTTTGAGCCATACGTCACCAAGACCCAGCCAGTCGTCGGGGAATTCCATCTGCCAACCATCTATGATTTTCTGCTTAAATATACCGAATTCATATCTTATGGAGTAACCTGTAGCAGGAATACCCAAAGATGTGAGGGAGTCCATATAACAGGAAGCAAGCCTGCCCAGACCACCGTTGCCGAGACCTGCATCGGGCTCGATTTCATAAATTTCATCAATATTTACATTGATGGAGTCCAAAGCTTTTCTGAAATCCTTTTCTATTTGAAGATTGCACAGGTTGTTTCTTAAAGAAGTTCCCACGAGAAACTCCATGGACATATAAAATACCTGTTTATCCTCATTTTTGGAACATTTTTTCTTAAAAGCTGTGTTCTTGTCAGCAAGAATATCTCTTACTACCATACAAAGGGTTTGATATACCTGTTGCTTTGTTGCTTCCGCAATCTCACAACCGAAATTATTTTTACATTTTTCGTCAAGAAGCTTTACTGGATTAATTTTCGTTTCCGCTGCTTTTGAAGACGTCTTTTTTGTTTTTACCGCGGTTTTTGCGGTTGTTTTCTTTTCTTGTGCCATATCTTAAAAATCATCCTTCATTATAAAATTATACTATTTTATTATACACATAAAGGGCCTTTCTGTCTATGGTTTTATGCTCATTTTGTACATTTTTAACAAGTTTGTGCTTAAATTGAAAATGGAAGGCGGAAATATTTTTCCGCTTTCCATTTATTTTTATTCATTTTATGCTGTATATTCAGAAACTGTATATTTCCATATATCTCTGAGCAGGTATTTTCCAACTGCTGTCATAATCCATGATTTTTGCACGGAATTTATCCAGGGAAGCTTTATCTTTATAGAAGTCGGCACCTCTTAAAACAGCATCGAGCATATCGTGAGCATTAAACGCCTTGAAGGTTATTCCCATACCGTCCAAGGTTTCGGGATTTAAGGGAGGAACGGTATCTACCAGTCCACCGGTTTCCCTTACAATGGGAATGGTTCCGTAGCGCATCGCTATAAGTTGTGAAAGTCCGCAAGGTTCGCTCTTTGATGGCATTAGGAGGAAGTCAGCACCGGAATAGATTTCGCTGGCAAGGGTGGTGTTAAATGTGATGTTTGCTGAAATCTTGTTCGGGTATGCATAGTCAAAGAAATTGAACATTTCCTCGTAATGATGGTCACCTGTTCCTAGGATTACAAGTTGTATATCTGCATTTGCAAGTTCATTCATTACGCCTTCCACAAGTTCTAAGCCTTTGTGCTTAACGAGGCGGGTAATCATAGCCACTATGGGTATATCGGGGTTAACCTCAAGACCAAGCTTTTGCTGGAGGGCTGCCTTACACTTTGCTTTTCCGCTAAGGTCGCAAGACTTGTAATTGAAGGGGACCTTCTTGTCTTTTTGTGCATTGTAGAGGTCGGTATCTATTCCGTTTACTACACCGGAAAGCTTGTATTCGTTCTCTTTGATTACGTTTTCAAGTCCGTTTGCGAAGTATGCATATTTAAGCTCGTGAGAGTAGGTTTCAGACACGGTGGAAAGCTTATCGCAAAGCACAATTGCTGTTTTCATGGCGTTTATCATACCGTCGAAGGTGCATATGTTGCGGAAGGTTTCGTCTACGCCGAGTACATCGTTAAGAAAGTCGGGACCGGCTTTGCCTTGGTATTCGATGTTGTGAATTGTATATACCGTGCGTATATTTTTATACAAATCTATGTTGGCATAATTTGCTTTAAGGAAAAGAGGTACAAAACCTGTCTGCCAGTCATTTGCGTGGATCACATCCGGTACAAAGCCAATCAGAGGAAGACATTCCAGTATTGCCTTTGAGAAAAAGGCAAATCTTTCTCCGTCATCGCCATCGCCGTAGAAGGAGTTACGGTTAAAATAGTATTCGTTGTCTATAAAGTAGTATACAAGGTCATTGCCTTTGTTCTTACCTTTACCCTTGATTACCTTTTTGAATACGCCGGCATATACATTACGCCAAGCGAGAGGAACATACATATTGCCTACATACTCGGTTTCTATATCAGGATTGTATTTGACTGAGCTGTAGTAGGGTAGGATTACGCAAACCTCGTTACCTTCAATTTTGGATAACTCCGCGGGAAGAGCTCCTGCCACATCTCCCAGACCGCCGGACTTTGCATAGGGTGCGGCTTCACTTGTTGCAAATAATATTTTCATCTGTTATACCTGCCTTATGTTAAATTTTCTGTCCTTTGTGAACAATGTAAGGATTAAGCGGTGCGCCGGAAAGTGCAGCACCCTGTGATACCTGTACGTTTTTGTCTATGATTGAGTAGTTGATTAATGCGTTTTTCTCAATGTGTGAACCCTGCATTACTATGGAGTTGCGTACGGTAGCACCTTCTTCAATTACAACACCGCGGAAGAGAATGGAGTTTTCTACATTTCCTTTGATTACACAACCGTCGGCAATAAGGCATTCGCTTACGTTGCTTCCCTTATGATAGAAGGTGGGTGCTTCGTCGCGAACCTTTGTTTTAATGAGGGCATCGCGCTTAAAGATATCTTTGTTAACTTCGGGCTTCATGAGCTTGAAGCTGTTTTTGAAGTAGGAAACTACATTGTGATTTCTGAGAACTGTACCTTCAAATTCATAGGCATTAATCTTTATGGATTTGTTTACAAAACTTGCAAGGAGATAATCCTTTTCAAAACTGTATCTGCCGCGAGATACATAGTTGTTTATAATGTCTATGAGAACTTTTCTTTCCATTATAAACATACCCATACCTATTTTGGAGTTATCACCAAGCATATAACCGATAGCCAAGTCCTCCACAACTCCGTCTTTAGCTGTAACCACCAGATCATTGCTGTCGCATTCGTAGTCTTCTATGGAGTTGTTACAGATAACAGTAACGTCTGCACCGGATTCTATATGAGATTGCAGTGCTTCGTGGTAATCAATGTTGCAGATAACGGTGGTATCGCAGATTACAACGTAGTCGCTCTTTGTTTTATTGAGGAAGGACATTGCATTGTAAAGTGCTTCCAGGTTTCCTCGGTAAATATTGGTTATACCTGTTGCATATGGAGGAAGGATGTACAGATGTGCTCCTTTGCGGTTAAGATCCCAGTCGGAACCGCCGCCTATGTGGTCCATAAGTGACTGATAGTTATACTTTGTAATAACACCTATGGAATTTATGTTTGAGTTTACCATGTTGGAAAGAACAAAGTCGATAAAACGGTATCTTCCGCCGAAGGGCATGGAAGCCACAGTTCTCTTCATGGTAAGTTCGCCCATGGGGGTATCATAAATGTTGGAAAAAACAATTCCTGTCATATTCATAGTATTTGCCTCCTTACTCGGTTACGCATTCGCCGTCGGCAATGGTAATGTCTTTGGCGATAACGCATATATTCTTGTTTACGGAAGCGGGGTCTTCAGGTTCGCATCCTACCGAAGCACCCTCACCGATTGTGCAATTTTCGCTTATTATGGAATACTTAACCGTTGCACCTTTTTTTACTGTGGTATTGGGCATAATGAAGGAGTATTCCACAACGGCACTCTCTTCTATGGTGCAACCGGTGGAAATAACACTGTGCACAACCTTGCCTTCGATTTCGCAACCTTCTGTTATAAGAGAGTCGCAAACTTCAGCTTTTTTGGATACATAGCTGGAGGGGTGCGCATAGTTTCGTGCATAAATCTTAAAGTCGGGATCCTTAAGCTCAATCGGTACATCTTCGTCAATAAGATCCATATTAGCTTCCCAAAGGCTCTGGATTGTACCAACATCTTTCCAGTAACCGTCAAACTGATATGCAAAAAGTTTCTTTTTGTCGGAAAGGAGCTTGGGAATTACATCTTTGCCAAAGTCGTTGGAAGAACCTTCGGTATGCTCATCATCAATAAGGTACTGTCTTAATATATCCCAATTAAAGAGGTATACACCCATAGATGCCTTTGTACTCTTGGGTTTTTTGGGCTTTTCTTCAAATTCATAGATTGAGTCGTCGCTGTTGGTGTTCATAATTCCGAAGCGAGATGCTTCCTCAATGGGAACATCCAGAACCGCAATGGTACATTCTGAGCCCTTTTCTTTGTGGAATTTAAGCATTTTGGAATAATCCATTTTATAAATATGGTCACCGGAAAGTACCAGTACGTATTTTGGCTTGTACTGGTCTACAAATCGGATATTCTGATAGATGGCGTTAGCTGTTCCTTTATACCATTCGCTTTTTTTGCTCTTGGAATATGGCGGAAGTACGTGAACTCCGCCAAAGTTTCTGTTAAGTCCCCAGGGTCCTCCGTTTCCTATATAATCGTTAAGCTCAAGTGGCTGGTACTGAGTCATAATTCCCACAGTGTCAATTCCTGAATTTACACAGTTAGACAGAGGAAAATCGATAATTCTGTACTTACCTCCAAAGGGCACTGCCGGCTTTGCAGTTTTTTCGGTGAGAACCAGAAGTCTGCTTCCCTGTCCGCCTGCCAGGAGCATGGCAATACACTCTTTGCTCATAGAATTTTTGTACATAAAACTACCTCCTTATACTTAACACGAAAAAATCGTGTAAAAAACGAAATTATGTTCATGCTCTTTCCAGCTTGTAAAATGTTGCGGAAAGTGCCGGTACCGTTAGGGATGCACTGTGTTCCATACCGTGCATGGGTATGGGTACGGTTTTGCATGGGTATAGCCTTTCGCCGTTTCCGCCGTAAGATTTTTTGCAACTGGAAAATATCGGGATGAGCCTGCCTTCGGGTAACCCTATACGATACTTTTTGCGGGTTACGGGGCAGAAATTGAATATTGCTGCAATACTGTTGCCGCTTTTATCGGTCCTGATAAATGAAACTACAGATTGTCCGTTGTCATCGGCACAAATCCATTTGAATCCTTCCCAGTTAGAGTCATTTTCCCAAAGGGGTTTGTTTGACAAATAGAATTTATTTAAATCTTTAACATATCTTTGCATTTTTTTGTGAGAGTCATATTTAAGAAGCATCCAGTCAAGCGGCTGAGCAAAATCCCATTCGCTGAACTGTGCAAATTCGTTGCCCATAAAGGTGAGCTTCTTGCCGGGGTGAGCCATCATATATCCGTAAAAGGTGCGCAAGGAAGCAAATTTGTCACCGTAAAGACCTGCCATTTTACCTATTAACGAGCACTTGCCGTGAACCACTTCATCGTGGGAAAGAGGAAGTATATAGTTTTCGGAAAATGCATATGTCAAAGAAAAGGTTACGCTGTTATGCTTGCCTTTCCTGAATAAGGGGTCTGTAGACATATAGTCGAGCATATCGTTCATCCAGCCCATATTCCACTTGAAGCTAAATCCGAGTCCTCCGCTATAAGGAGGTTTGGTAATCATTGGGAAAGCTGTAGATTCCTCGGCAATCATAAGCACGTCGGGATTGTATTCGAAAGACGCTTTGTTTAATTTTTTTAAAAAATCAATGGCTTCCAGATTATAATTACCGCCAAAACAATTTGTTCTCCACTCTCTGCCTTGTCTGCCGTAATCCAAATAAAGCATAGATGCTACGGCATCAACCCGTATTCCGTCTATATGGTATATGTCCTGCCAAAATATCACATTGGATATAAGAAAGCTTATAACTCCGCCTTTTGAGTAGTCAAATATGCGTGTGTTCCATTCGGGATGTTCTCTTTTTAAGGGGTCAGAGTATTCATACAGACAAGAACCGTCGAATTCGTAAAGACCGTTTTCGTCTTTGGGAAAATGAGCCCCCACCCAATCTGCGATTACGCCTATTCCGTAGGAATGCATTATATCGACAAAAGTTGCAAAATCTTCGGGGGTTCCGTATCTTGAGGTTGGAGCATAATAACCTGTCACCTGGTATCCCCAGGACGGGTCGAAAGGATATTCCGATACGGGCATTATTTCTATGTGAGTATAGCCCATTTCTTTTACATATGGTGCAAGCTTTCGGGCGATTGTTTTGTAATTCAAAAAGCTTCCATCGGGATTTTTTTGCCAGGAACCCAGATGAACTTCATATATATTAACAGGTGAAGAAAAAATATTTGCTTTCTTCTTGTTTTTAATATATATACTGTCTGTCCAATTATATTCGCAAAGTCCGTAAACTTTGCTGGCATTTTCCGGTCTTGTGCATGAGTGAAAAGCGTAAGGGTCACTTTTTAACACAAAAGAGCCATCTCGATGCTCTACACAGTATTTGTAATTATCAAAAGTTCGGGCATTGGAAACGGTAACTTCCCATATTCCTTTCATTTTCAGATGCATGGGGCATGCATCTTTGTTCCAATTGTTGAAATCACCGCAAAGTCGAACGCTTACGGCGTCGGGAGCCCATACCCGGAAAATGTATCCGTCTTTTCCTTTGTGACAGCCCAGATATTTGTAGGCATGGGTACTGTCACCTTTTAAAAATACATTTACAAAATCTGCTAAATCCATATATGATTCCGCCATTTTTTTCAGTCCTTTGAAGAGAGATTTGGAAAATTCCCTTCATATTATAAATGTATTTTCATATAGTATACCATAAAACGCAAAAAAACACCATATTCAAAAGTGTACAAATATATCGAGTAAGTTTTTCCCGAAATAACCAAAACAAGTTGTATTTGTTGTTCAAAACAACCAAATATGTCAAAAATTATTAAAAACTATGCCGGTAAAAAAACGCCCCTTGGTTAAATTTAACATAAGTTAAAAAAAGGCAAAAAAACTGTTGACAAAAAGCGACGCCGTATGGTAATATATACAAGTCGCTTGCGAGAGAAGCCTCGAGCGAGGCGACACTTGGTCTTTGAA
>CAYXPV010000056.1:0-8414 GCA_964467285.1 uncultured Oscillospiraceae bacterium | reverse complement strand
CATACCGGGGTCATCCGCCACACAGAATACAAGACCACCGTTTACGCCGGTGTAGCTTACTGTGAACACCGGGTCTGCCATTACGTTAAGACCTACGTGCTTCATACAGCTCATGGCTCTTGCACCGCCTATGGATGCACCAATGGCAACCTCTGCGGCAACCTTTTCGTTGGGAGACCACTCTGCATAAATCTCTTCAACTTTTACTATTTCCTCAGTGATTTCGGTGCTGGGAGTACCGGGGTAGGAAGCTACCACATTTACCCCTGCTTCATAAGCACCTCTTGCCACTGCGGCATTACCGAGTAACAACTTTTTCATCGTCAATTTCCTTTCATATACAATCAGGGAACAAAACTCGTTTGTGGGTTCTGTTCCCTGATAAAGTTTACACTTTACATTATGCCATTTATTTGCCTTACGGTCAAGTAAAATGTATAAATATTCACCCTATATTCACAAAACTATTTAATTTCGTTCTGCTGAGCAACAACGCTCTCACCACAGTATATTTCTCTGAGCTTAGGCTTTTCTATTTTGCCGGTGGGGTTACGGGGAACCTCGGCAAAGATAATTCTGTGAGGTCTTTTGTATCTGGGAAGGTCAAGGCAGAAATCCTGAATTTCTTCCTCGGTAAGCTCCATACCCTCTTTTGCCTGAATAATTGCGGCGGTAATTTCGCCAAGTCTTGCATCGGGCAAACCTATTACGGCAACGTCACTTATCTTGTCGTGCTTGCGGAGGAAGTCCTCAATCTGTACGGGGTAGATATTTTCACCGCCGGTGATGATTACGTCCTTCTTTCTGTCTACAAGGAAGATAAAACCGTCCTCGTCCTCTGTAGCCATATCTCCCGTAAAGAGCCAACCGTCTTTGAGCACTTCGGCAGTTGCCTTTTCGTCCTTGTAGTAAGCGGTCATAACGCCGGGTCCCTTAACTGCAAGTTCACCCACATCGCCCCTTGCCACTTCGTTTCTGTTTTCGTCTACAATCTTGGTTTCCCAACCAAAGCCTGCCTTACCTATGGCGCCTACCTTGTGTTCGTTTTCCACACCAAGATGAACGCAACCGGGTCCAATGGATTCGGAAAGACCATAGTTAGTATCATATGCATGACCGGGGAAGTAACCCTTCCAACGCTTGATAAGACTGGGAGGTACGGGCTGAGCACCTATGTGCATAAGACGCCATTGGGAGAGCTCGTAGTCGTCTAAGTTAATGTCGCCTCTTTCAATGGCATCAAGAATGTCCTGGGCCCAGGGAACAAGAAGCCATACAATAGAGCATTTTTCTTCGGAAACAGCCTTAAGTATCCACTCGGGCTTAATACCCTTTAAGAGTACCGCCTTACCGCCAACCAGGAAGGAACCGAACCAGTGCATCTTTGCGCCTGTGTGATACAGCGGAGGTATACAGAGGAATATGTCGTCCTTAGTCTGAGAATGGTGATTCTGCTCTACCATAGCTGCGTGAACAAGGCTTCTGTGCTTATGTATAATAGCCTTGGGGAAGCCCGTAGTGCCCGATGAGAAGTATATTGCCGCATCGTCATCGTCGGTAAGCTTAATTGCAGGACTCTTGGAGGAGCAATAGCCTACGAGATTGTCGTAGCTTTCAGCAAAAGTGGGGCAATCCTCACCGTGGTAAAGCCACAGGTGAACCTTCTTAACTCTTGTGCATATCTGCTCTACACGTCCGGTAAACTCGGGTCCGAAAATAAGGGCATCCGCATCGGAAAGCTCAAGACAGTACTTGATTTCATCGGCGGCATATCTGTAGTTTAAGGGAACTGCCATAGCTCCGGTTTTAAGTACACCGAAGTATATGGGGAGCCACTCAATGCAGTTCATAAGAAGTATGGCAACCTTGTCGCCCTTCTTGATGCCACGGGTAAGAAGGAAGTTTGCAAAGCGGTTTGCCTTTTTGTTGAACTCGCTCCAGGTAATTTCCTTTCTGTAGGCTTCGGCAGGGTTGGACTCAATGAGAGAATACTCTCTCCAGGTCATCCTCGCCTGATTTTCATTTTTGGGATTTATCTCCACAAGACTTACGTCATTGGGGTAGAAATCCGCGTTCTTTTGTAAAATTTCTGTAATTGGCATAAAATTTTCTTTCCTTTCAAAAACCGTTTAAGGTGCGGATATAATCCGCACCTTAATTATACTCTATTACTGCTCACTATAGCAAGAAAAAATTTCTTCAACCTTTTGTTCATCGGGCTTCCTTGTAAACATGCTTACAAGAGGAACCACAACCACGGACACCGCCATAGCCGATACACCCATCTCGGGAGAGTATTTTGCGGCTGTGGCAAAGTCTGCATTAAGACTGATAACAAGTGTAGCAATACCTACAACAAGCAGACCTGAAAGGATACCTGCGTAAGCACCGGCTTTTGTAATTTTCTTTGAGAAGAGACCCCAGATGTATGGGCCGATAAAGCAACCGGAAACAACACCCCAGGAGAAAGACATAAGACTTACAATAATCGGAATGTTCTGAGTTGCAAATATGAAGGAGCAAGCTACGAATACCAGGCAGAGGATTCTTGTAACACGCATCTGTGTTTGGGGCTTGGTTTCCTTCTTTCTTACTGCAGGGATTAAGTCAACCGCTACTGCAGAAGCCGATGTAAGTACCACAGCCTCAAGTGTAGACATGGAAGCCGAAAGAAGAAGTATCATAATTATCGCAAGAAGGATGATACCCATTGTTCCGCTGCCAAGTACCTCCATAAGCACCTCGGGAATAATTGCATCTATACCACCTGCAGGAAGCTCACCGCCAAGAATAAGTCTGGATGTACTTCCGATAAGGTATGCACCGCAACCTATGATAAGGCAGAAAATTGTGGAAATAATTGTACCACGCTTGATTGCAGCAGTATCTTTTATGGCGTAGAACTTACCAATCATCTGAGGAAGACCCCAAGTACCGAAGCTTGTAAGCATAATGTTGAAGCAAAGGAACTTAAATGATGAACCGCCGAATATATCGGTAAGCTGGTCACCGCTTGTGGGCATCGGGTCGCCCGGGGCGGATTTGAAGTTACCGAGATTCTCAAGGAATCCTGCTACTCCGCCGACGGAATCGTGCGCAAGCACCGCAACAACAAGACAAACAACACCTACAATCATGATGATACCCTGTACAAGGTCTGTGTATGCTGTAGCAATATATCCGCCTGCAACAAGATAAACTGCTGTAAGACAAGCAATAATCAGCATCCATACCCATGTTTCAACTCCGGGGAATACTGCGCTGAAAAGTGAGCCGAGACCTTTGTATACTGCTGCGGAATAAGGAACAAGGAATACGAAGATGATAACCGCTGCAAGAATCTTCATATTCTTGGAGTCATATCTTTTTTCAAAATACTCGGGCATTGTCTTTGCGCTGAGCTTCTTTGTCATCTTTCTTGTACGGTTGGCAAAAAGAATCCAGGAAAGCAAACATCCGAGAACTGCATTACCGATACCGATCCACATTGCACCAATACCGATATTCCAGCCGTGCTGACCGGCATAACCTACGAATACTACAGCAGAAAAGTATGTAGTACCGTATGCAAAGGCGGAAACCCAGGCGCCGATATTTCTGCCGCCGATGAGAAATCCGTCCAAGGTTTTGGACTTACCGTAGCTTAAACAGCCGATAAGTGCCATGGCTACTGCATAAACGCAAAGAGCCACAATTGTGTAAAGTTGAGCTTTATCCATTTTGTTTTCCTCCTTTTGTTACAGATACGAAGACAAACAAAAAAATCCTCCGTATCTTATCAAGATACAGAGGACGAGAAATTCTCCCGTGGTACCACCTCAGTTCGCCGTCATCTCACGGTGACGACCTTATCGGGTACATCTCAATACCCTAGTTCTGTAACGGGAACTCCCGGCATAGCCTACGCAAAGACTGTAATCTCCTTCAGTATGCAGCTAACGGAATGTATTCGGCAATGCTCCGATTATTGCCTCGCACCACCCGGCAACTCTCTCAAAACCCTAAAAACATACTTACTTGTTTCCGCTCAACGCTTTTGTTTTATTAAATTAGTGTCATTTTAGCACATCATCGTGCTAAAGTCAATACCATTTTTTATTTTTTTTGTTTGAATGATGCTCCGACTTCACTTGCGAAATCCTCATAACCCGATTTGTACTCTACAGGAAAAACAAATTCCACATAGCATATACTGTCCTCGGTAACATAGCATTTCTGATAATAGAAAATACCGTTCTTTTCCGCTTCTACAACAAAGAAGTCATCTCCGTCGGTTTCATATTCCACATCGCCGCCAAGTTCGTCTGCAACGGCATCTTTTATATTTTCCGAGCTCCATCCTTTGGTATTTTTCAAAGCACCTATATCCATGTAAGCCGTTCCGTCCTCGGCGCTGTAGCGCACTTCACTCCTGCCGGAAAATTCAATCTTGAAAATTTCGGGAATATCACATTGGAAAGAATATTTATCGTCTTGATATTGGGTATACTTTCTGTCGGAAGATACATCGGCGGCAATCTCCACGCCTTCGGCAAAATCGTAGCCAAGGTCTATTTTAGGTTCGAAGGGTTCTATAGACTTGGAACTGCTTTCCTCGGTGTCGGGAGCATCGTCTTTCTCATTTTCATCATCTTGGGTACTTCCCTGAGTATTGGTGTCCTTGGAAGAGATATTCTGCACCGTTTCATCCCCTGTGCCGCTGTAGGCAATATAGATAAATATTGCCGAAAGCCCAATGAGGACAACCGACAGAAAAACAATTATAAATATAAGTACATTCCGCCCTGTTTGTTCCGAGGATTTACGTCCGGTGGTTTTTCGCACAGACTTTACCGCACCTGGGCGAGGTCCGGGTACAGGTTGTGAAAGTACTTTGTCGGGATAGTATCCATAATATTCATCTTTGGGCACAGGTGAGCCGGAATAATATCCGGGCACGGGATTTACCGAATTTTGTTGCGCATCTGTACCATAATGTGCTCTTGGTTTGATTACGGGTATGGTCATTGTTTTTTCCAAATCCTCTTCAACATCAGGCTTGGAATCAATCGCCAAAGAAACCTTTTCTTCCAAAAGATCTCCGACTGAATTTTCCGGAAATGCAGGCTTTTTCGACGATTCGTCTGCATCACCTTGAAAATCTGAATCGTATACAAAATCCTCCTGCTTCAAAGGTGCATCAGCTGTGATTTCCCCGGTGCTGAAAGCATCTGTTTTTTTGGCAGATGAGGAAGAACCGCAAAGAGGACAAAACAAAACATCTTCGGGAATCATACCTCCGCAATCGGCACATACTCTGTGATTTTCTACTTTTGCTCCGCATTCCGTACAAAATACCGATTTATCCGAAATGACGGCATTACATTTAGGACATTTCATAAAAAGCCTCCGGGTAAATTATTCCATAGGAGTTCCGCAACCGCTGCAAAACTTTGCTCCTGCAGGATTTACGGTACCGCACGCACAGGTCTTTTCCTGTTTTTTCAATCTTTCGCTGTTCATATCATTCTTCATTTGTTCCATTTCAGCATCAAGCGCCACAATCCTGTTGCGGCATAACTGTATCTGATGATTTCTTTGCGAAATCTCGTATATAAAGGATGCAAATTGCTCCGCCGGAATATCCTGATTGGGATTTGTGGCACAGTAATTGTACACGTTTATTCCAAGTATTCCGGAGAGCTCCTTTATTTCGCCATCCAATTTCTTTATCTCACCATTCATTTTGTTTCTTTCTGCCATATTCTTGGAGCCTGTACTCATATTGGCAACACTTTTATTAATTCCTGAAACAAGCTTATCCATAAAATCTGCCATGGTAATTCCTCCTAGGCGTAATATTAATATATTAATGATAGTACAAAACAATTTTTTTGTCAATCTTTATAAACGATTGAATTTTAACGAAAAACATGGTATAATATTATGAAATAATTTTATGTAAAATTTCAGAAGGTGATAATTATGACAAAAATTGATATTTTCTCCGGATTTTTGGGTGCCGGAAAAACAACTCTTATAAAAAAGCTTATTTCAGAGGCATATTGCGGTGAAAAGCTGGTACTTATCGAAAATGAGTTCGGTGAAATAGGCATTGACGGTGCTTTTATGCAGGATGCCGGTATTGAAGTGACGGAAATGAACTCCGGATGCATATGTTGTTCACTGGTTGGTGACTTCGGCGAAGCACTCAAGAAAGTCCTAAGCGAGTATGCTCCCGACAGAATAATAATTGAACCCTCCGGCGTAGGTAAGCTAAGCGATGTAATACGCGCTGTTGAGGCAATTGATACAAAAGAAGCAGTTCTTAACGCCTTTACAACCGTTGCCGACGTAAACAAGTGCAAAATGTATATGAAGAACTTCGGTGAATTTTACAATGACCAGATAGCAAGTGCAGGCACAATAATCTTAAGCCATACACAGTCTGCCTCCGACGACAAAATACACGATGCAATAAATATGCTCCGAGAGCACAATAAAGAATGCATAATAGTAACAACACCCTGGGATAACATAAGCGGTGCAGAGCTTCTCAAGGCGATGGAAGAGAGAACCACTCTTGAAAAAGAAATAGAAAATCTCAAAAACGAAGAAATCTGCCCCCAATGCGGTCATCATCACCATCACCATGACCACGATTGTGATTGCCACGAGCATGAGCACCATCACCATGACCACGATTGTGACTGCCACGAGCATGAGCACCATCACCATGACCACGATTGTGATTGCCACGAGCATGAGCATCATCACCATAACCACGATTGCGATTGCCACGAGCATGAGCATCATCACCATGGGCATGATTGCGACTGCCACGAACACGGCCATCATCACCATCATCATGCAGATGAAGTATTCACCAGTTGGGGCAAGGAAACAGCTCGCAAATATACCAAAGAGCAGATTATGTCTGCCCTTAAAGAGCTGGAAAATGAGGAAAAGTACGGTATGGTTCTTCGTGCCAAGGGAATTGTGGCGACAGAGGGCGATAAGTTTATCCACTTTGACTATGTTCCCGGCGAACCCGATGTCAGAGAAGGCTCTGCAGGCATCATAGGCAGACTTTGCGTAATCGGTTCCAAAATTAACGAAGAAGCACTTTGCAAACTGTTTAATATATAAGGGGGTGGCATTTATGGGATTACAGATACCAATGTATGTATTTGCAGGCTTTCTTGAAGCAGGCAAAACAAAGGCTATACAGGAAACCATGGAGGACCCGCGCTTCAACGACAACGAAAGAACACTTATTCTTCTTTGCGAAGAGGGAATTGAAGAGTATGACATTTCCCGTTTCCCAGGAAGCAACGTATTTATAGAAACCGTAGAAAACGAAGAGGACCTTACAGAAAATTTCCTCAAAAAACTCTACAAAAAACACAAAATAGAAAGAGTTATTGTAGAATACAACGGTATGTGGCAGTTAAATTCCTTATTTGAGAACCTGCCGAAGAATTGGTTTGTATATCAGTTAATTATGTTTGCAGATGCAACCACTTTCCCGGTATACAATGCAAATATGCGTTCTCTGGTGGTAGATAAGCTCTCCAATACGGAAATGGTTGTATTCAACAGAGCCGGTGACACTACCGATAAAGATGAAATCCATAAAATAGTCCGTGGCATAAGTCGTCGTTGTGCCATTGCTTATGAAAAACCTGACGGTACCATGGAATATGACGATGCAGAGGATCCCCTTCCCTTCGATATTGAAGCTCCCGTCATAGAAATAGCAGACAGGGATTATGCTCTTTGGTTCAGGGATATGTCCGAAGAAATGGACAAGTACGTAGGCAAGACCATTAAGTTCAAAGCAATAGTTGCCGTAAGTAAAAAGTTCCCCGAAAACGTTGTGGTATGCGGCAGACACGTAATGACCTGTTGTGTAGACGATATAGAATACAAGGGTATAGTATCAATCCTTCCTCCGGGAGCTAAGCTGAATAACAGGGATTGGGTTGTGATTACCGCAAAACTTTCCAAAGAGTTCCATTCTCTTTATAAGTGTGAAGGTCCCATTCTCAAGATAACCGAAATTGAACCTTCAACAGTTCCCGAGCAAGAAGTAGCAACATTTTACTGATAAATACAAAGAAAGCAAGCCTTAACTTAAATCGAGGCTTGCTTTTTTGATGCAAAAAAATAATTATAGAAAAATTTTGCATAAATAGCTTGACATTTACCAAAAAATATAATATAATAACCAAGTCGCTTGGATAAGTGACCACAATTTAATATGGCGGCATAGCTCAGTTGGCTAGAGCATGCGGTTCATACCCGCAGTGTCGATGGTTCAAATCCGTCTGCCGCTACCATAACAGATAGAGTAATTGATACGATTTATCAATTACTCTCAGACTGTCGAAAAAGTCCAGAAAAGTCTGGGCTTTTTCTTTGTTTTATGGTAT
>CAYXPV010000055.1:0-8419 GCA_964467285.1 uncultured Oscillospiraceae bacterium | reverse complement strand
GATATTGAGGAAAAACTTAGTGAGGTAAGTGCCAGAAAACGTAATGCCATAGAAGATCAGGAATTTGAAGAAGCGGCAAGACTCAGAGATGAGGAAGAAAAAATTCGTAATGAGCTATCAGAGAAAAAAGCCGAATGGGAAAAAGGTAATTCCAAAGAGGAACTTTGCGTTACCGAAGATGAAATTTGCGACGTAATAACGGACTGGACTTCAATTCCCGTAAAGAAGCTTGCAGGTGAAGAACAGGAAAGGCTCAAGAAAATGGAAGAAATTCTTCATGGAAGAGTAGTTGGTCAGGACGAAGCGGTTGTTGCTGTTTCCAAGGCGATACGCCGAGGCAGAATAGGCCTTAAAGATCCCAAAAGACCTACCGGTTCCTTTATATTCCTGGGACCTACCGGTGTTGGTAAGACAGAACTGTGCAAAGCATTGGCTGAGGCTGTGTTCGGTGACGAAAATGCAGTAATCCGCGTGGATATGAGTGAATATATGGATAAACACAATGTATCCAGACTTGTGGGTTCGCCTCCCGGATTTGTAGGGTATGAGGAAGGAGGTCAGCTTACCGAAAAGGTACGCAGAAAGCCTTATTCCGTGGTGCTTTTCGACGAAATAGAAAAAGCACACCCCGACGTGTTCAATATACTTTTACAGATACTTGAAGATGGTATACTCACTGATTCTCAAGGCAGAAGGGTAGACTTTAAAAATACTGTTATAATTATGACCTCCAATGTGGGAGCAAGGCTTATTACCGAAAAGGCAAAACCGTCTTTGGGATTTGGCAGTACGGGTTCGGATGCCGACAGTGACTATGAGTCTATAAAGACCAAGGTACTGGGCGAGCTTAAAGATGTAATGCGTCCGGAGCTTATAAACCGTATAGATGAGATAATAGTATTCAGAAAGCTTACAAGTGAAGATATTGAGAAAATTGCAGGAATTATGCTTTCTTCTTTAAGGCAAAGACTTACTGCCATGGGACACGAGGTTACCTTTACCACCGAGCTTATCAGTCATCTTGCAGAAGCAGGCTATGACGAGATTTACGGAGCCAGACCTTTAAGACGGGCAATTCAGTCCGAAGTAGAGGATTTTCTTGCAGACGCTATCTTAAGCGGTGAAGTAAAAGATGGTGCCGAGGTTACGGTAGATTATGTCGACGGCAAAGTTTGTATAAAATAATACGTTATAATTAACCCAAAGCGGTTGTCGCACAAAATGCGGCAACCGCTTTTTGTGATTACAAGTACGAATCAATGGTTTTCATCATCGCATAATCCGACTATGTAATCTGAAGAAACATTGTAATATTTGCACAGTGTAACCAAATCTTCTATTTTAAGTTCTGCTCTTCCTGTTTCAATATGGTTATACCCTTGTTGTGATTTATTGAGCACTTTTCCAATCTCGGATTGTGTAATATCTCTGTCTTCCCGTAGTGCTCTTAACCTTGCTCTGTAATCCACGGTTAATCAACTTCCTTTCAATAAAGTATCAGATTTATAGTAAAAATCATAGCATACTCAAAAATTGAGTATTGACAATTACTCAAAGATTGAGTATAATATGTTTGTGCTGATTATATTGTCGAATATTTAGCAGTATTATCATTGATTAACATTTATGATTTATACAGGAGGAATGGAAATGAACTATTGCGGAAGAGAAGAACAGAATAGCATCGCCTCGGTTTGCAGTTCGGAACTGTCTGAGCAAAAAGCAACAGAAAAATTAACTGTTTTTAAAGCATATGGTAATATGTGGAAAAACACATTTAAATTTAAGGGGCGTGTGGGAAGAAATGAATATTGGCTCGCATTCCTTGGCGAATTCAATGTGGGCATTCTTACCACTTTGATTATGGGTTTGCTTTTTGGTGCCCTTGAATTTAACGGTGTTGAAATACCGCCCATAGTGTATAATGTTGCAATTGTTGTAGGCAGCATTGCTGTGTGGGGATGGGTTAGTTTGCGTTATATTGGAATAGGCTTATTGATGAATTTGGATGATTTGCCAAAATTGTTCTTTATGCCGGTTCTGTCTTGGGAATTCTGGCTTTTGATTTTGGGATTACTTGCTTTGGCAATAGTTTTCTATGCTCCGCGAATTTCCATATTAGTCCGCAGATTGCATGACAGCGGAAAGAGCGCATGGTTCCTTCTGCTACTATTGATACCGTTTTTGGGTTCGGATATTCTCTTTATTTGCGGTTTGATGAATAGTGATGACGGAGATAACCGTTGGGGCGAAAACCCCAAAGGCGTGGAAAGAAATCCTTATGAAATAAAGGAGAAAAACAAGCTCATAACTGCAGTTGGCGGTTTGCTTGTAAACTTCGAAAATTTCCGTTCCTGCGATTCGAGAAGAGATTATTGGCTTGGTATGGCAGGGTTGGGGGCAATTTTATTCGAACTGGCATTTGTAACGTATAGACTGGGAATGCTCGGTATGGGTGCCGGCATATGCGGATTGGTTTGTATAGCAGGTTTTGTTATATCTATGATTATACCTACCATATCGGGGTTAGTTCGCAGAATGCACGATACCGGCAGAAGTGGTTGGATTGTTTCACTTGGTTTGATTATTCCTGCCGTGATTGTAATTCTCAATCGTCTTATACTCTTCGGAGTGATGGAAAGTGCGATGCACTATGAGTCGATTCCGGCTATCTACGATTTCCTTAAAACCCTGGACGGCGTGGCAATTCTGGCAATGATTATAGGTATCCCGAATATAATTGTTATATCATTGCTTGACAGTAAGAAAACAAACAATAAATGGTCAGAAAATTAAAATAATGGTTTGAGTGACTGCTTAGAAAAATCTCTGTTGTGTATATTAATAATCACAACAGAGATTTTTCGTTTATGTGGGTTTTAAAATGAAACTATAGTTTGACTTTTGCATAAAAATGGCGTATAATTATACAAAATAGGGTTTTTATGCATTCTTATACTGTCCGGAAGAAGGTGGTTTACCAATGAAGAACATTTCAATAATTACAAATGCAGATAAAGACAAAGAACTTGTGTACACAAATAAAATCAAATCTCTTTTGCCTAAGGATATCAATATAAAGGTAGCCACTGTAACCGACGATATCTATGATGCAATGAAGGCTGCTGATGCCGCCATTGTACTTGGTGGGGACGGTACTATTCTTCCCTGTGCAAATCCCGGTGCAGAGCTCAATGTACCCATCCTCGGAATCAATCTTGGTACTTTGGGTTTTTTGGCGGCTGTGGAGAAAACCGAAACGGAATACGCCATTGAAAAACTTTTGTCAGGAGATTATACCATAGATGAACGTCTTATGTTGGATGCGGATGTTATACGTAACGGAAAAGTAATCTGCACGTATACGGCATTAAATGATATTGTAGTTTCCTGTTCATCGGTACGAAGAATTATATCTACGGAGGTTTATGTAGATGACAGCTTCGTTGCCAGGTATGACGGTGACGGAGTGATATTTGCCACACCTACGGGAAGCACAGGTTATAATTTAAGTGCAGGAGGTCCCATAGTTGACACGGAGCTATGCTCGGGAGTTATAACACCTATTTGTCCGCATGGTTGTTTTTCCACTTCGATTGTAATACCGTCGCAGAAAACCGTGAAAGTATGCCTTAAAGATAACTTTGACAAAAAGTCCATTCTTACCGCAGACGGTCAACAGGGATTTGAACTGGAACGGGAAGATGTTTTGGAGATTAAGGCCAGTAAAAAGAAAACAAAGCTTATTAAAGTTTATGACAGAAGTCTGTATGAGGCACTGTCTATCAAGAATATAACCATAGGAAGAAAATAATGGGAGAATTAATATGAGTAAAGCAAACAGACACAAAAAAATACTTGAACTTATTTCGGAAAGAATAGTATCCACACAAACTGACCTTACAAACCTTCTTATTGATGCCGGCTTTGATGTAACCCAGGCAACAACCTCAAGAGATTTGCAGGAACTCAGGATTATGAAGGTGTTGCTTAATGACGGAACATATAAGTATACAGCATCGAGAGAACAGGATGCCGACATAAACGGCAAGCTGCACACAGTCCTCGGCGAATGCCTTATTAATGCGGACTATGCCGTAAACATTGTTGTGCTTAAAACCATTACCGGAGCTGCACAGGCTGTTGCTTTTGCGCTGGAGTCCGTTGTAGATGAGGAAATAGTAGGCTCTATTGCCGGCGATGATACAATTATGATTGTGGTAAGGAACGAAAAGAACGCAAAAAATCTTGCTCTCAAACTCAAAAAATATATCAGATGAGGTAACATACCATGCTCAAGGCACTTTCTATAAAAAATATTGCTGTTATAGAAAATGTGAATATAGACTTTGAAGAGGGTTTTAACATACTTACAGGTGAAACCGGTGCAGGTAAGTCTATAATCATAGATTCGCTCAATTTGTTAAAAGGCGAACGTGCACAAAAGAATATTATCCGTAATGGTGAAACCAAAGCAAGAGTTGATGGGGTTTTCGAGCTTGGGGAGGAAGAGGCTGCATATATAGCCGACTTACTGGGTATCGACCCGGAGGAAGAGCTTATTATATCCAGAGAGATTACCGCAGACGGGAAAGGCTCGGTCAGAGTGAACGGAGTTCCCGTAACATTGGGTATGCTTAAAACCGCAGGAGAAAGACTTATTACCATACACGGTCAGCACGATAACACCAATCTCCTTGCCAAGAAAACCCATATTTGTTTTCTGGATAGCTACGGCGGTGAGGATGTTGTACGTGCTAAGGAAGAGTATGCCGCATTACATGCCGAAATAAACAGAATCCGGAAGGTTATCGACTCTCTTGACAATGACGAGAAGGATGCTCAAAGAAGAGCGGAGCTTCTTAACTTTCAGATTGAAGAGATAGATATGTCCGCTATCTTCATAGGTGAGGATGAGGAACTGGAAGAAAGAAAAACGGTTATAGAGAATGCCTACAAGATTGCAGCCGGGACTTCAAAAGCCTATGGGGCTCTTTATGAGGGCGGAGATATGGGGCAAAGTGCCTATGATGCATTGTGGACGGCACTTAAAGCAATAGAACCGCTTACACGCTACGATAAATCTCTGGAAGAAGCGTATTCGGCATTAAGTGATGCAAGCGACACCATAAGTGAAAATGCGCGTTTTCTAAAGAATTACTGTGAGGATGTGGAGTCCACCGGAAATGAGCTTGACGATATAGAAAGCAGACTTGATGATATACAGACGTTAAAAATCAAATATGGTTCAACCATAGAACTTATACTGAAGAAACGTGATGAAATGGCAGAGGAATTAGACGGAATCAATTCCTCGGATGAACGTATGAAGGAGCTCAAAGAGGCTCTGGAAAGGCTTTTGCCTCAAAGAGAAAAAGCTGCACAAAAGCTTACGGACGTAAGAAAGACCTACGGCAGAAAGCTTGCACAAGAAGTGACTCAATCTCTTTCGGAGCTTTGTATGCCTAACGTGAAGTTTGATACTGATTTTAAATCCTGCAACTTCAGGTCAGACGGTGCAGATGATGTGGAGTTTATTATATGTACCAATGCCGGCGAAGGAATGAAGCCTCTTGCACAGATTGCTTCCGGAGGCGAACTTTCAAGAATTATGCTTGCAATAAAGGGCGTTCTTGCCGATGCCGAAGATTCCGGGCTTATGATATTTGACGAAGTGGATACCGGTGTAAGCGGAGCTGCCGCCCAGAAGATAGGAGAAAAGCTTTGGAAAACAGCAAGGTATTCTCAGGTAATATGCATAACCCATCTTCCTCAGATTGCTGCAATGGCAGACAATCATTACCTCATAGAAAAGCACACCGATGGAGAGAGAACCAGAACAACAGTTAATCTCTTGTCCGATGATGAACGGACAAAAGAGGTCGCAAGAACTCTCGGTGGTACGGAAATAACAAATGCCGCCTTGAATAATGCAGGCGAACTTATAAAGCTTGCAAAAGAATATAAATCCTGTGGAGGAAAATGAAAATGAGTGAGAATTTAAGAAGGGATAAGCACAACTATTATCTCGATATCGCAGAAACAGTATTGGAAAGAGGTACTTGCCTCAGAAGAAACTACGGAGCCATTATAGTAAATAACGATGAGATTATATCTACAGGGTATACCGGAGCGCCCCGTGGCAGAAAGAACTGTATGGATATGGGATTTTGCCAAAGGGTAAAGATGAATATCCCCAGAGGCGAGCGTTATGAGCTTTGCCGTTCGGTACACAGCGAGGCAAACGCCATTATAAGTGCATCCCGTAAGGAAATGATTGGTGCCACAATGTACCTGGTGGGCAAGGACTACGTTACAAAAGAAATTGTGGAAAATGCAACCTCATGTGCAATGTGTAAGAGAATGATTATAAATGCAGGTATTGCACAGGTGGTGGTGCGTCTTACAGAAGATGAATTTAAAGTGATAGATGTTAACGATTGGATAGAGAATGACGATTCCTTAAGCGGAGAATTGGGATATTGATACAAAGGCTGTGAGACATATGACTAAAATTCCAAAGTTTTTCCTCAAATTAATTGACGCATTTATTATGCGAATTCCTGCTTCGCTGGTTGTTCTTTTTACTGCCTTGGCGGTGTCGGGTATAGAAGATGCAAACATTGACCAAAGATTGATGGCAAAGTACCCTGTACTCTGGTTTGCTGTGCTGGCTTTTGCTGCAGGCTGGGCGTTCTTCTACACTGTTTTCGGAAGAACTCGTTCTCGCGGAATGAATGTACTTATTGTTATAGCAGAAATCATTTTGACGGCTGCAGTATCCTCAGGGGTATTTTCCGCAATAGGAAAGCTGCAAAATATAATACCGTATCTTCTTTCCATGGATATGCCACAGATACTTATTTTGTCATGGTTGGCATATATGATAGTTTCAGAGATTTTCAAGGCAAAGGCACGCAAAAAACGCCGCAGACCTAAAAGCGATGGTGGGAATGCTGCTTTTCAGACTTTTGCACAGCTTACCGACGCATCTCTTGCCCTGTCGGCAATGGGGCGTTGTGCAATGGCGGAGTCTTCAGACCACGGCGGATATCCGTCATCCGGCAAAGCAAGGAATGTTCCTGCCGCTTCCCCGAAGGCAAATTCCGCTGCCGGCGAAGTTAAAGGTTCGGGAGCAGCAAGCGAAGGTGCTCTGAACAATCTCTTAAGGAACAGGGGCTACGAAATATATAAGCTCAGAAACGGCATTGTGCTTATAATTGCAAATGCAAAGGTATACATATTGAGATATCTTAAGGACCCGGGAGTATATACCGTTGAAGAAGGCAAGTGGTATAAAGGCGGCAAATACTATGCCGACATTTACGGCGAAATTGCTTTCGTAGAGAGAAGACTCAGGGAAAAATGCGGCGTCAGATGGACAAAAGCTTTGGTTGTTAAAACCTTTGAAGGCGGTAATGTTCCCGGAAGCAAAGAACTTAAATACGCCGATGTAAGTAAAAACTACAATGCAGTAGAAGCGGCTATACTTAAGCATATTCCCCTTAACCATGCCGAGAAGAAGAGTGTTAGTGCAACCTTTGAAAGGATAAAAGTTTTCTTTAAAGATCGCTTTGTGTCGGAAGGGGGCGATAAGTAATGCCTACACAGAACAGGATATTTATTGCGTTGGTTATTATGGCATCACTCTTAGGCTTGTATTTGCTTTTGTGTATCCGCAGTAAGGTTTCTCAGCGAATAGAAATAAAACGCAAGGTGTCAAGCGACCCCATTGTAAAGAATCTTCCCGTATTTATAAAGCGAGACATCAAGTCTATAAACGATGCACTCAAAAGGGATTCCTGGGGTAGTGCAATTCCGCTTGTAACCGAAGAAATGAAGCTTTTGGGTATTAAACCGCAGAATCTTACAAGAGATAACACGCGTATACTTATCAATACACTTATACGCAAATACTACACAGGCAGAAAATACACCGCGGTTGACGAAAAATACGGCAAGGACGTTATAGACCTGATATATACAAATCTTCAGATAGCTTATAAAACAGGTCCGGAATATGCTAAACTTCAGAAGCAGATTGAAAGGAAAATAAAGAATGTTTCCAAGTCGGATATCCGCAAGCTTGCTGAAGAAAAATACGCCGGCAAGGTAACGGGCGAAATGATAGACAGCATATATTCCGGTATACGTAGCGGCTCTGCTGCGGCGTTGCAGGACGATATACATAATCAGATGCAGCTTGACATGCAAAATCAAATGCAGATAAATATGCAGAATCAGATGCAACTTGATATGCAAAACCAGATGATGATGCAAATGCAGCTTGATATGCAGAATCAAATGATGATGCAGATGCAGATGGATATGCAGAATCAGATGATGATGCAGATGCAGACAGATATGCAAAATCAGATGATGAACCAGATGCAGGATCAGATGATGCATCAGCAAATGG
>CAYXPV010000054.1:0-8475 GCA_964467285.1 uncultured Oscillospiraceae bacterium | reverse complement strand
AAAAAATGATTCGCAGAAAAAGAGTATATTATCCCTAAAAATAAAATACTCCCATTTCATAATATTAAGTTAGTTTGGCATAATTATGATATCACATTTTTTGCATTTTATCAATATGTTTTTAAAATAAAAAAACGTCACTTTTGTGACGATGAAGTTGTAGTTTTATAATATTTTAAATGTATCAATAATGAAATCGTTTGTTTTGTTCACGATGAAATCAAATTCACCTTTTTAGTCATAGGGAATTTCATCTGTGTTAGCAGAGTTCATCCACGATAGTAAATACTTAGTAAAAAAACCGCAGATTCTATCAGAATCTACGGTTTTTCTGGAGCTGTTGAGCAGACTTATTTTATTTCTATGTCAGCATTTAAGCACATTTTAAGCACCTTTTATGTTTTTATTGTTGCCTAATTGTTGCCTATGAAACATATTTATATTTTTTGAAATGCTTTTTTTAGTACCGGGAAGCTCCAAATTTAGACCAACATTTTTCATATACTCATTTACTCTTTCAATATTTGTGTTTATAAAGTCGCTTGTTGCATCACAGTAAGTATTCATAGTAATACGAATATCAGTATGTCCCATAAGCTCCTGCAGAGCCTTAAAACTCATACCACCCTCAATGCACCGTGTGCCATAGGTATGTCTTAAAGAATGTAAATCCACTTTTCCGTCAATCGAATTGTCAAGAATATCATATTTTTTTACTATTCTGCTGAATTGACAATTTACTTGATTTGTGTTTATAAGTTTATCGTTATGAAGGAAAATTAAGCCTTGTTTTCGGCTTTTTATGCAGTCACGGAGTATGGAAGCCACTTCTTCCGTCATAGGTATGTTTCTTATGCCTGCAGTTGTTTTTGTTGTATCGTTCAGAACAGCTTCGCCCTTCGGTCCCCGGGACATTGTTCTCTTTATGGTAATTACATTAAACTTAAAATTGACACTTTTTACATCAAGAGCATTTATTTCTCCCATGCGCATGCCGGTGAGCATAGACAGAAGCATCTGCCGGCTATAGTTTATATCTTCCGTAAGCAAAACATCTATCAGTTTCTTTTGTTCAGTTGTGGTTAATGCTCTTACTTTCTGCTCCCGTTTCTTTGTACGGGGCTTTTTTATATATTCCATAGGATTTGAACTTATAATTTTACGCTTTACTGCTTCTGTAAATGTTGATGATATTAAATTATATGCTTTGTTAATTGACGATTGAGAGTAGGTATTAAGCTTTAATAGGCAATTCCTTATCTGCGTTTCGTTTGCACTCTGCAGGGGAGTATTATATATGTCTTTCAATAGTTTTAGTGTTGCTATATTTCTGTAATAGGTGGGTGCTTGAAACTCTCCTTGGTTTAATTTATCATCAAGTATTTGCTTTGCAAGGTGATAGATAGTTATGTGGCTTACATCAACAAAGGTCCCGGTATACACTTGAAATTCCACGCTCTTAAGTTTTTCCATTACCTCTGCCTTGGTGGTACCGTAAACGGTTTTCCGCTTATGCTTGCCGTTTTCATCGGCACCAAGACCGATTTGACCGACATACATTCCTCTCTTTTCATCATAGAAAACAGAGCCATCTCCTCTGGATCTTCTTTTAGCCATAAAAATACACTTCCTTTTCAAAATTTAAAGTTTGACAAAAGGGAGTGTGTATTGTATAATCAAGATGTACATTGTGATGCGCTATTATAGTGTACACACTCCGAGCTGATGAGGTATTGCCGTACCTTGTCGGCTCATTTTTTGTCGCTATTTATGATGTTGAGAATTTTTTTCAAAAACTCAACTTTTTTCAACATATGAAATTGATGTAAAAAACGATTCAAAGTATCTTGTTTATTACATTTCAAAATGTTTACCATATGCAAATTTTATAAGGTCGATTTGTTAATAAAATATAAGTCGTAATTCTGATGTCAACATCTATCTTTGAGCATAAATGTTATTTGTGTTCCGTAGTGTGTTTTAGCATACCGTTTATAAGGTGTTGGTAGTAATCTTCAAATCCATTCTGTTGGTAGCAGTATGATAATGGATTTGTAATTATTGCTGATTTGTTTTATCGAATATTGCTTTGATATTTTCCCGGAGCTGCGGAAAGTCACTTGTTACCGTGTGATAAACATCATACATATTAAGTGTCTGATATTTGTGTGCGGCTATATCCCGGAAGCCTGCAATACTTCTCCATGGTATTTGCTTATTTTCACTGCGGAAATCATCAGACAAGGCTTTTACAAGTTCGCCTATATTTATTACGGTCATGCAAATTGCTCTTTTAAGAATCTCATTTTCATTGAAATTATCAAAAGGCATATCTTTTAATGTATCGAGTGCAAAAGTTGTTTCGCTCAAAATTTTGGTTAAAATAGTTTTATCCCTATGCTGCATATATTTCCACCGCCTTATTTATTTCTATGAGAGAATCTTCCGGCAAAGGAGAATGAATAACATCCACATCAACGCCAAGAAGCTCCTCGATGTGATATTTTATATCTACAAGCATCATTAGCGACACGGCCGTTGTTGAAAATTCTATAAGTAAATCAACATCGCTTGAGGGAGTATTCTTTCCTTCGGCATAAGAACCGAAAAGAATTATTTTTGTTATGGGGTAATGCTTTGCAACTTCATGAGCTGCAGAGGTTATTTGCTGCAATGTAATCATAAAATCAACTCCTTATTTTTATTTTATGAATTTACTATATTTTTAATCTTGGTTAGCCTAATGTACTTTTAAAACTATTATCAGCATCTATATACTTTTCAATTGTGATAAGGTCCGAAACATATTCGTTGGCTTTTTCTTTGCCGGGAGTGTTAAGTTTGCGATAATTATTTAAAAGTTCGTTTTCGTCTGCGGATAGATTTTCAACTGTTATGTTTTTAATCAATTTGTTGTTACCGTATTCATCTTCCCACCCCATAAGGTATGCAGGAGTAGTATTAAGAGCCTCTGCTAACTTAATTGCAATGGTTCTTTTTATATCGAGAACTCCTGTCTCATATCTGTTTACTGTGGCCTTGTTAACTCCTATTGCCTTGCCTAATGCTGCTTGTGTGAGTTGATTGTTTTCTCTTAAAGTTTTAATCCTTTGCCCAATATTCATCTTTTAACACCTCAATATTTCATCTACGAGTGTATTATATACTCGCTTTGTGTTTTTGTCAATGCGTTTTGAGAAACTTTTCTATCAAAAAGTATTGACAAGTTACTTAAAAAGCAATATAATTAAGTTACGAAAAACGCAACGAAAGGAGGGAGCTTATGGGAAAATATCTGTCTGATTCACAAAAGCGGAAAATAATGTCGTGCGTTGTACACAAAGGCTTTAATATTACAACACTTGCGAGAGCAATTGGAATGACAAGAGAAAGTCTCTCATCTCGTATGAATGGTAAAATTGATTTCAGTCGTACAGAAATGGAAGCAATAGCAGTGTGCCTGAATGAGACACCAGAAAATATTTTTTTTGCTTAACGAGTTACTTCAAACGCAACATTTGCCCTTCTAATCGTTTTTAATTCCTCAAAGGGTATTTTCACATCTATTGTGATTATCTTTTAAGAGAGCTTAAAAATCAAAATGAGAGGGCAAAAAACATCTATCAGAAAGGAGGAAATAAGAGTGGATATTTTTGAAATTTCACAAAAAGAGTACAACAACCTCATAAAAAACAGTTTGTATGTTTCTATTTGTCCTGATTGTTTTAAGGCTCCGGATTTAGTAGTGGATTTTAAAACATTTGAAAAAAGACCAGTCGGATTTAAATGTTCGGAATGCGGATTTGAAACTGCTGTCTGGGCAAGACCGCAATTTATTAGCAGTGGCACTAAACGCGGAACACCTATAACACCGTTGAACCTTGCAAAAACAATTTTTGAAGCTGCTGAACAATGGAACAGTTTAGTAAAAGGATTTTAATTTTTAAAATATGGAGTGTGTACAATGTCAAATAAAACTTATGAACTTGATGCCTTAAAGGGCGAAGAAAGGAATATTATTCAGATACTTGAGGACGAGGATATAAGGGAAAACGGTATATCATCTGGAACTATTGAAGAACTTAAAGCAGTTATCGGAAGCGATTTATCCTTTGTAGACGGTATCAAAATGCTTGTTTCGGCAATTAAAAACAACGGAGTATGTGATACACCGGAAGGAAAGAAAGAACCGGAAAATAAACCTGAAACTGTTTTTTACGATGTAAAGGCAGTTGCAAAAATGCTGATGTGTTCCATACCTACAGCAAGGGAGATTATGCAGCGGAAAGATTTTCCGAGTGTGCGTGCCGGAAAGATATTACGTGTGTCAAAAGATGCACTTGAAGCCTGGGCAATGGAAAAAAGAGGATAAGGAGGTGCTTTAAATGTTACGTAATATAATTCATCGTCTGAAATTCCTTTACAACGTGCGGAAGGTAGATTTTGTACATATAAGGCAATATCTTGAGCGTAACGGCTGGACGGTTACGATGTTCAATACATCTTCCGGGGATATTTTGATTGACAAATTGGGTTTGCAGGAATGTATACAACGTGCCGATGGCTTTGTTTATGAAATGAATCAATTAAAATATGTGTTCATAAACAACCATCTATCAGATAAGGACAAGCTCATAACCTTGTTGCATGAGGTAGGGCACATTGAATTAAAACAGGATTTAACATTACAGGACAGCAAAACAAATGAGCTTGAGGCTTGGGATTTTGCCGAAAGCCTTTTAAACTTTAAGTCTTTTTTCAGAAATCAGCTTATAGTCATAGGCTTGAATCTGTTAATGACAATAAGTGCATTTGCCGGGGCTGTATTTGCTATCAAGGGAATATAGGAGGGTATTTGCATGAAGTATAAAGAATGTCCTTTGTGTGGTGCTTCTCTTGATTTTGGGGAGAAATGCACCTGCAGAACAGAAGAAAAGGAGATAGATGTTAATGAAAAAGTACAGGATAATAAATCGAAAAAGGTTTGTGACGGCCATAGCGGCAATAATCGCCGTGACATTGATTTTATATGCCTGCAGCTTCGCATATTGCAGAACCAATTACGAAGTATGTGAGTTTACCGTAAGTGAGGGTGACACTCTCTGGGGGATTGCGGAGCTTTACACCGATGGAAGCGTAGATATAAGAAAATACATATGGGAAATAAAAAAGCTCAACGGCATGGGCACCGCAGAGCTTATGCCGGGAGATGTTATTATCATTCCCGTCTTTAACTGTGGAGAAGCGGTAACGAACTGAGGAATGGTTCAGCTTCTCCGGGATTTGAATTTGCACCAACTCAAAACCACGCTTTTATTATACACGGGTTTGGTGCAAATGTCAAATCTCTTAACAAATCAACCTTAAAGGAGTGTGTACAATGCGCCGCCGGTCAGTAATACCTGCACAAGCTGTAATTAACTGCAGAAATGCAAAAAAGAAGCTTGCAGAGCTTATAAAATGCAATTTTACCAATAGGGATTATATCATAACTTTCGCTTATTACAAACGAAAAAAAGCGGCAGATATTTGTGAAGTAAAGAAAGATTTGCAAAATCTCTTCCGAAGGTTAAAAAGGCTGTATTCAAATTGGTATAAAGAGCTTAAGTATATATGGATTATAAAGACTCATCAAAAACACGGTATATATTTGCGTATTATAATGTCCGGTGATTTATCGTCAGCATTAGAGGATGATTTCTTTTCTTCAGGTCGCATAGATGTTAGGAACTTAACCGGCAATATAGATGCTTATGTGGAATATGAGCTTGAAAAATCGCCTCCTACTTATAGAAGGTGGTCTTGCAGTAAAAACCTTAAGAAGCCAATCGAAGTGGCAGGAGGCGAAAAATGGAGCCGTGGATAAAATTATATCGAAAGTTTATAAACTGGGAGTGGTATAAAGATATAAACTGTAAGGTGGTGTTTCTGCATTTACTTCTTACTGCTAATTGGAAACCGGTGAAGTGGAAAGGAATAACCCTCGATGTCGGTGAGGTTGTTATAGGTAGAAAAAAACTCTCTGAAACATTAATGATATCGGAACAAGAGATTCGTACTGCTCTTGATAAACTTGAGAGAAGCCAAGTAATAAGCAGAAAATCAACAAATAGATATACTGTTGCAAAAATACTTAATTACGGTAATTATCAAGGCGAGTATGTGTGCAACCAACAAACAACCAGCGGAGCAACCAACAGAGCAACCAACAGAAAAGAGGAAGAAAACCCGCTTATCAACTCTGTTTGTAAGCATTCTAACATAGACAATCAACCAACAGAGCAACCAACAAACAACCAGCAGAGCAACCAACAAGCAACCACAGATAAAGAATTAAAGAATAATAGAAATATATATAATAATTATATTTATTATAGCGAATCCTTCGGTGATGTCATAAAGGCTTATGAAAACAACATCGGAATTGTAACACCTACAGCCGCAGATATACTTAAAGGCTTTACAGATGAGTTTGATGCAGAGCTTATTCTCTTTGCCATTGAGGAAGCGGTCAAATCCAATGTACGTAATATCAGATACATAGAGGGGATCTTAAGAACCTGGAAGGAAAAAGGAGTTTCAAGTGTTGAAGGTGCAAAGCTTGCCACAGTTGAGCACCGCACAAAGTCGGCTGCTATGCCGAAGCCCGGTGGCGGACGGGCGGAACCCAAAAAGAATTTTTTTCAAGATTATGATCCGGATGATATAAGCGAGTTTGAATTGCAGTTAATACGGCAAAGGATGCACCGTGAGGAAATAGAGGAAGAAAAAGAAATATTAAAACAAATGCAAAAGCAATGTGAAGAATAAGTAGGGGGATTATGAATTCCGGAAACAAAAATCAAGCTCAAAATGATGTTTTAAACCTCTCTTTTGTTTCGGTCGCAAAAGTATACATCTATATCATAAAACATCATAAGCGTTTAGATTTTTGTTTCTGCGATATATATTTTGTATTTGGCGGTGGTAGAATGTAAAATTTAATCTAAATAAGCATAATAAGTATAAAAATCTTAATCGAAAAGGAGAAAAACGAATGAAAGTAAATCACGAAAAAACCAGAAACAAAATATTTGAAGTTGCCGGTGTGCTCAGAGAGCAGGCGAATTATACGAAAACATATAAGCAGAACAAGTCTAATGTTCTTGCTGATGAAACATATGCAGAAGCATACAAAAACGAAAGGGTTGATAAGCTTCGTGCAGATTATCTGGCACATCATAAAGAGGTAAAGGAAAGACTTAAAAATATGCTTAATGATATTATGGCATATGAGCTTGAAAATGAGGCGGTAGTGGAATTTGATGTTCCCGAATACACAAATACCGTCACAACAATTACTGCATCGGGAAGCACGCTCTCTGCAGATGTAATAAATGGCATAATACTGAATTTTGCCGGTCATTACAAAATACTTAATACTCTTAAGTCCATTTTTAAGAAAAATGGCATAGATGTTGAGTATTATAATTTTAAAGAATATGCCATGAGTGCCGGAGAAGCTGTCCCTAAACTCATTTCAATGGTTGAGAACCTGGAGCAGGAAGAGAACAGTGCAATAGTAAGTCTTAAGAATTTGCTTGATGCTGTAATACATTTCGGAAAGGTCCGGGGAATAGAGTTTGACGAAAATTCCCAAACGCTTGGTAAAGAGTTTGATGGGGTTGCATCAAATATTCTTACACGTCGTGCTATGGGCTTGCCGGACGAAGTCTAAGTATGATTGATTGGTCAACAATAAAGAGTGAATACATATCATCCAATATAAGCCAACGAAGTATAGCGGAAAAATATGGCGTATCATATAACACACTTAAGAGCAGAGCCGGGAGGGAATCCTGGGCAAAAGAAAAGGAAAAAGTATACCGCAAAATCACCGCAAAAACATCGAAAAAAATCCAAAAGGCAGAATTTGACCGTATAGATGCTATTTTTGAAATGTGGGATAAACTACTGAAAAAGATAGAATCTGCCATAGGACAAATGGAACAAAATGGAATGGTTGATGTCACCAAAATGCGGCAAATCGTGCAATGCCTGCGAGATCTGAAAGAGATCTTGAAGAGTTGCGAGGCGGGAGATAATGCAGGTATGGTTAAGCTTGATTATGTGTTGGAGCACATAGAAGGAAATATATAGAAAGTTGGAGCACTACGAATACTTATTTACAAGGGCATCTGTATTTGATGCCTTTGTTTTTTCTCCTTAAATTGCCAAGCGTTTAAGAATTTATGATGTAATTGTTGCCATTAAGATTTATTAAAAGTGAACAAATGCAGATGAACAGAGGTATTGATAGATGCTGCCATTGTTGCCTAATTGTTGCCAAAGAAACGATTTTTCCTTTTTTGTGAGTAAAAACACCAACAGAATGAAATGTGTCAAAACATAGGTAAAAACAGGGCTTTGAGAAGTTTTTACATAAAAAAAGACGGTTTAAAAAAACCGCCTTTTTGGAGCTGTTGAGCAGACTTG
>CAYXPV010000053.1:6267-8512 GCA_964467285.1 uncultured Oscillospiraceae bacterium | reverse complement strand
AGTATAAAAGATGTTAAAAAGATGTTAGTTTGATGTATGAAAGTAGTATAAAAGTTGTATGTTTTTTGCTTGAAAAATAGGTTTTGACAAATCAATCACATTATGGTATAATGTAAGCATAGAATCACATCATTGATGTGACTAATGGAAAAGTTATATACATAATAATTCCCTGCTTTATCAAGGTTTCCGCATTACTGCACCACCCAATCAAGACCACGAAGTGGGCTTGATATGTTGTAATGATGTATGTAAGTATGATTTTCGCCGGAGCATTTATAGGCTATTCCATAGGCACTGCTCCTGTAATCGGCTATCACGATGGCGCAAAAAATCATAAAGAGATTAAAGGACTTTTAAGGAAAAGCCTTATAATGATTGGTTCCTTTGGCGCTTGTATGGTTTTGGCAGGAGAATTATTTGCAGTACCCCTTGCCAAAATTTTTGTTGGCTACGATTCTGCTCTTATGGCACTTACGGTTAAGGGATTCCGCTTTTTTGCACTTTCGTTCTTATTTATGGGCTTTGCAATTTTCTTTTCGGGATTTTTCACCGCATTAAACGACGGATTAACCTCTGCCGCCATTTCTTTTTTAAGAACTCTTGTTTTTCAGATTGCGGCAGTTATGCTGTTGCCGTTGGTGTGGGGCATAGACGGAGTATGGATATCTATTATCGTTGCAGAACTTATGGCAGTAATTATAGGCGTTGTATTTCTTTTGTTGAAACAGAAAAAATATAATTATTAAACCTTTCGGGCGTTGTTTAAAACGCCCGATTTTCATTCCATGGCGTACAGGATTAATGTGTTTTTGTCATCACAAAGGCCAAGGAAAATCTCTTTTGGACTTTTGTAGCCTTGCCTTTGTAATTCTTTATTTAACCATGACATATCAAGACCTTTTCGTTTAAGGTTATTATGAAGGGTTTTACCGTCCATTATTATCTCGGTGAGTATATGTTCCTTTGGCGGTGTAAGTTTCATATCTTCGGGGTTTAACGGCCTTTTGTAGCTTACGGGCAAAATGGTGAGCTTTCCGTTGTATTCAAAAATTGCAGTTTGTATGTCGTTTAAATTAAAATATCCCTGTTGTCTTAACATCACCATAAATTCACTTAGGTCCAACCTTGCTTTTTTCATATTCTTTCGGTACAGTTTGCCCTCATTCATCAGTATGGTAGGGGTGCCGTTTACGTATTTTCTGAGTTTTGGTATCTTCCCTGTAAGGATGCTTAATGCCACGGAAATAAATCCGTATACCAATATGGCAATCAAGGGCTTTAAAGGGTTTTCAATTTCCGTAGCAAGTTCTGCGGCAATGGAGCCTATTGTAATTGCGGTGACATAGTCAAAAATATCCAGATGGCTTATCTGCTTGTGTCCCATAATTTTGGCGGTTACAAACAGGACTCCAGCAGAAAGCAGGGAAGTGAGTATAACTTTGATAATATCCATATGTTGTCCTCCATATTGTTTTTAATAATTATTCCCAAAATTTGCTCCGATACACCAATGCTTGAAAGAATTATATAAATGTGATAAAATGATTTAATAAACAAAAGTAGGTATGATTATGAAAAGAACTGTGTCCTTCGACGGAAATACAATTTCCTACGATTTAATCTACAAAAATGTTAAAAATATAAACTTAAGAATTAAAACCGACGGTTCGGTCACGGTTTCCGCCAACCCGTTTGTTTCTATTGGAGTAATTGAAGGTTTTATTGCATCTAAAAAAGACTTTATATTAAGCGGAATTTTGAAATACCAAAACAAACCAACCCCGGTTAAACACCGCGAAGAAACAGAACTTAAAAGACTGGTGCTCGATATATGCAGGCGCATTTATCCCTATTATGAAAAACGTGGTGTAAAATATCCTGTTATTAAATTTCGTAAAATGACCTCTTCCTGGGGGAATTGTCGCTCTGCCCGGGGTATCCTTACATTCAACACAAATCTTGTGTATGCACCGGAGGAATGCGTTGAGTATGTAGTATATCACGAATTTACACACTTCTTGCAACCAAATCACTCCAAGCTTTTTTATGAAGAGCTTGCAGTTGTTTGCCCCGGTTGGAAGGTATGTAAAAACCGCCTTAAAGAAATTATTTTTTAAAATTAACAAAACTTAAACATTTCGCTAAATATTTAACAACAATACCTCGATATAATGACAGCATAAAATACAGAAAAGAGGTAATTGTTATGGCATTAAGAAAAATAAGAGAAATAGGCGATTCG
>CAYXPV010000053.1:0-6257 GCA_964467285.1 uncultured Oscillospiraceae bacterium | reverse complement strand
AACAAAGATCAGGAATTTTTAGTACAGAAAATACGCACACAGTATACCGAAAAGGAATATACTCAGCTTGATGCCTTGCGTGACCTTGATGCAAAGGTTAAAAGACCGGCAATAATCTGGGGAAGTACGCTTCTTACCCTGGGCGCACTCATTATGGGTACAGGCATGAGCCTTGTAATGACCGACCTTGGCAAGATGATAGGCATAGGTAATTCCATGGTATATGGCGTAGTTATCGGCGTAATCGGTATGCTTGTTGCAGGGCTTGCATATCCTGCATACACCAAAATCCTTAACTCAAGACGTAAAAAGTATTCAAAAGAAATTATTAAATTAAGCGACGATATTATGAAGGGTTAAGGTGAAAAGGATGAAAGAATTTTTTAAAAAAGCATTTTCTGACATGAAAGAAAGTGCCAAAGCTCAACATGAGGTTGACAAAGCAAATTTTGAAGCGATAAAGGCAGAGTCCAAAGCTCAATGGGAAGAAGCAAAGGCTATGGGTAATCCCGAAAGTCGGAAAATATTAATGCAGGAAGAACGCAAAAAACAAATTGATGCGGCAAAGGAGAGGGCTACTGCCGCACAGGAAAGAATAAACAAATTATCGAAATAACTTAAAACGAGGCAGTATACTGATATAATCACTCAAGTTGCTGACCTCGTTTTTTTGATAAAATATTAAAAACAGAAACAAAACTTTAACATTTGTATGATATAATTAAAAAAAGTGAGGTGGTAAATGTGTTTCAAATATTAGTTGTAGAAGATGACCGTGACCTGAATAAAACGGTATGTGCTTTTCTTAATCAAAGCGGATATGAAGCTACGGGATGCTTATCTGCGGATGAAGCCTACGACGTAATGTACGAAAAAGTATTTGATTTGATAGTTTCCGACATTATGATGCCCGGTACAGACGGATTTGAGTTTGTAAGGACAGTACGTGAGCTAAATAAGGATATCCCCATACTGTTTATGACTGCCCGGGATGATTTTGCATCCAAGCAGCGTGGTTACCGGGTTGGTATAGATGACTATATGATAAAACCAATAGACCTTGACGAAATGTTTTTGCGCATTGGTGCTCTGCTCAGAAGGGCAAAAATTGCATCAAGCCGTAAAATTGAAATAGGCAATTTCAAAATGGATGTCGATGAGCATACCGCCTACCTGAAAGATGAAGAGGTGTCACTTACCTTAAGGGAGTTTAATATTTTGTACAAGCTCCTGTCATATCCCAAAAAGACTTTTACCCGAACTCAGCTTATGGATGAGTTTTGGGATGCGGAAACCGCATCGGCTCCAAGAAGTGTTGACGTATATATGACAAAGCTTCGAAGTAAGCTTCAGGAGTGTGACGGCTTCGAAATTGCAACCGTTCACGGGCTGGGATACAAGGCGGTGTTGAAATGAGAAAGCATAAATTTCGCCGAATCCTAAAAGCGGTAAATCATTATTTGATTTTCTTCCTGCTTGTAGCTTTTGTTATTACTTGCTGTATGATGCTGTTTGTGTCGGTATTATCCCAGACAATGGAAATAACAATGACCGATGAGCTTATAAACAAAGCCGCAAAACTTACCTTTGTCAATGTGATTTTTTTGAGCTTGATATTCACTGTTATAGATTATATAAGACGTAAGTACACAGTTGACCGACCTATTAAAAAGATTCTTGAAGCCGCAAAACGCATAACAGACGGCGATTTTACGGTAAGGATAAAACCTGTCAGTGTATTTTTTGCCGATGATGGTTTTAACAATATTATTGAATGCTTCAATCATATGGCGGAAGAGTTATCCGGAATTGAAACTTTGCGTACGGATTTTATTGCAAATGTTTCCCACGAATTAAAAACACCTCTTGCCATTATGCAAAACTACGGCACTATGCTCCAGACACCCGGTCTAGGCGAAGAAAAGCGACTTGAGTATTCCAAGGGCATAACCGACGCTTCCCGAAGGCTTGCAAGCCTTATAACAAATATTTTAAAGCTGAACAAACTGGAGAATCAGCAGATTTTTCCCACTTTTGAAAAGTATAATTTAAGCGAGCAGATATGCGAGTGCCTTTTGCTTTTTGAAAGTCAATGGGAGAAAAAGAATATCAATATAGAAACATCCATAGATGACGATGTAATTATCTATTCGGATAAAGAGATGCTCTCCCATGTGTGGAATAATTTATTTTCAAATGCTATTAAATTTTCCGATGAGAACGGATGTGTCAATGTTTCTCTTGCCGCATCCGGGAATAAAATTGTATTCAAAGTAACGGATAACGGTTGCGGTATGACTCCCGAGGTTGGAAAGCATATTTTCGAGAAGTTCTATCAGGGTGACACTTCCCACGCATCCGGCGGTAACGGTCTGGGGCTTGCCTTGGTGAAACGTGTTATGGATATTGTGCACGGCACTATAACGGTGGAAAGTATCTATGGAAAGGGCAGTACTTTTACTGTAGAGCTATGGAGGAATTTTGATGAAGAATTGTAAAAGGATTCTTAATAGATTTCTTTTTTTACCCGGGTGGCTTTCAATTATTTTAATTGCCGTAAGTGCAGGAGGGCTTGCTTTTGTTTTCATAAAAAGGCTGGAAAAAACCCCTTTGGCTTATGGGGTGTATGTTGTTTCTTTTTATACCTTGTGTGTAGTATGTGCTTGGGCTTTCTTTGTATTGCCGGGATGGTACAAAAGGGTAAAGAATAAGATTTACGGCAATAAATACGGAAATAAATATATGACGGATCCGGCGTATAAAATAAATGTCAATCTGTACCGTTCTTTTTGCATAAACCTCTTGTATGTGGTGTTTAACATTTATTCCGCTTTCAGATACTCTACAGCATGGTTTTTCATATTTGCAGTTTACTATAGCATAATGGCAGTTATGAGATTTCTTATGTTGAGATATGTTACAAAGGTTGGCATAGGCAAAAACAGACTTGGTGAACTTAAACGGGCTGTGCTGTGTTCGTATATTCTTGTTACGGTTAACCTTTCGTTGGCAGGCGCCGTTCTTATGGTGGTAAATTTCGGCAGAGGGTTCAGTTATGACGGTATTTTGATTTATGTTGTTGCAATGTATACCTTCTACATTACTGCATCGGCGATTGTTGGCATCGTAAAATACCGAAAATACGACAGTCCCGTAATGTCTATGGCAAAATTTGTCAGCCTTGCCTCGGCACTTTTCTCCATGCTGACTCTTGAAACGGCTATGTTTTCGCAATTTGGCGGTGACACATCTTTAGAGGTGCAGAAAATAATGATAATATCCACAGGAGTCGGTATAGCTTTGATAGTAGTAAGTAATCAATAATAACGATTATAAAAAGCAGACGTGAAATTAAAACAAGGAGTAAATAAGATGGAAGATAAAAACTTTTTCAGCTACACATATTCTGCTGACGAAAATGATGAAATAAAGAAGATACGTGACAAATATCTTCCGCCCGAGGAAGATAAACTTGAGCGTATCCGCAAGTTGGATAGTAAAGTAACATCAAAAGCAACTGCCTTTTCTTTGTTTTTTGGTATTGTAAGTACTTTGGTTATGGGGATTGGTATGTGTTGTGTTTTGGTATGGAAGGGAACGCTTTTTATTCCCGGTGTTCTTGTGGGGTTAATTGGCATTTCGGGAGCCGGTGTCACATATCCGCTGTATAATCATATACTAAAAAAAGAACGCCAAAAAGCTGCACCGGAAATAATTCGTCTTACCGATGAACTTATGATATAGAAAATACCCGTCGAAACATTTACGGTTACGACGGGTATTCTTGACTTTGCTTGAATTTTCAGTAACATTATGATATAATGATTTCATTCAATATGAACTACATAAATGTCCACTAATGAACGGAGTGATAAATATGCAGGAAATAAAATGCCCAAATTGCGGAGAGGTTTTTCAGGTAGATGAATCAAGCTATGATTCCATTGTTAAACAAGTCCGTGACAAAGAGTTTAACAAAGAAATCGAAGAACGCAGTAATTACTATAGTGAACAGAAAGAAGCTGCCGTAAAGCTTGCCATGGCAGAAACAAAGGAAAGTTTCAATAAAATGCTTGCGGAAAGAGATGCTGAAATTACGGCATTAAAAGAAAAACTTAATTCACAACTTGACTCCATGGAAACACAAAAGAAGTTGGCAATTACAGAGGCTGTCAGCGAAAAGGAAAGAGAAATATCCGAACAGAAGGAAAAAATTGCTCTTCTTAACGGACAGATAGAAACTAATGAAAAGACTGCACAGCTTAAAGAACAGACTCTCAAAGAAAACTACGAAGAGAAACTTAAAGGTAAAGATGAGCAGATAGCCTATTACAGAGATTTAAAAGCCAGACAGTCTACTAAAATGGTGGGAGAAACCCTTGAACAGCATTGTGAGATAGAGTTTAACAAGCTCCGTGCCACAGGTTTTCAGAATGCATATTTTGAAAAGGACAATGATGCAAGAAGCGGAAGTAAAGGCGATTTTATCTTTAGGGAATATGCAGAGGACGGCACAGAGTTTATATCCATTATGTTTGAAATGAAAAACGAAATGGATGAAACCGCCACCAAGCACAAAAACGAAGATTTCTTTAAAGAACTTGACAAAGACCGTAACGAGAAAAAGTGTGAATATGCTGTGCTTGTTTCGCTGCTTGAATCGGATAATGAGCTTTATAATACCGGCATTGTTGATGTGTCCTACAGATATCCCAAGATGTATGTAATAAGACCTCAATTTTTTATTCCCATGATTACGCTTTTGAGAAACGCTTCTCTAAATGCTCTGCAGTATAAACAGGAACTTGCAGTTATACGTAATCAGAATATAGACATATCTCATTTTGAAGAAGATATGAATGAGTTTAAGGATAAATTTTCCAGAAACTACAGATTGGCAAGTGAAAAGTTCAAAAAAGCAATTGAAGAAATCGACAAGACCATTGACCACTTGCAGAAAACCAAGGATGCACTTCTTTCTTCCGAAAATAATTTAAGACTTGCCAACAATAAAGCCGAGGAGCTTTCTATAAAACGTCTTACACGAAATAACCCTACAATGGCGGAAAAATTCGCCGAACTCGAAAAAGATAAATAATCTATAATGCAAAGGAGTATTCAGTATGGCAACACCGCACATTCAGGCACAACAAGGGGAGATTTCCTCCACAGTCCTTATGCCGGGAGACCCTTTACGCGCAAAGTACATTGCAGATACATTTCTTACCGATGTGAATCAGTTTAATTCTGTGAGAAATATGCTTGGCTATACCGGCATGTACAAAGGACAAAAGGTATCGGTTATGGGTTCCGGTATGGGTATGCCAAGTATTGGAATATACTCGTACGAACTTTACAGTAAATACGACGTGGAAAATATCATACGTATCGGAAGTGCTGGTTCATATTCCTCTAAACTTGATGTGTTGGACCTTGTTCTGGCAGATAGTGCATGGAGTGAGTCGACCTTTGCCAAAGTACAATCGGGTATTACTGAGGATGTACTTTATCCCAGCAAACACTTAAACGATGTCATATACTCGGTTGCAGATAAATTAAACAAAAAAATTACTCAATGCCGTGTACATTCTTCCGATGTGTTCTACCATGAAGATAATGTAGACGATTACAACGCCATACTCCAAAATCACGGTTGTCTTTGTGTAGAGATGGAAAGTTTTGCCCTGTTTCACAACGCTGACGTTCTCGGCAAAAATGCAGCGGCACTACTTACCATATCGGATTCTTTTGTTAGCAGTAAAGAGCTTACTTCAGAGGAGAGAGAAAAGTCCTTAAATGATATGATGCTTGTTGCTTTGGAATCCGTAATTGAACTAAGTGGTGAATGACCGTTTTGTAAGAGAAGATAAAAAACATAGGATAGGGGAATAAACAATGCCTTTTGAAATAGTGAGAAACGACATAGTAAATATGCATACAGATGCTATAGTAAACACCGCGAGCCCCAAGCCTGTTATCGGATATGGTGTAGATGCAGCTGTTCACAAAGTGGCAGGTGCCGATCTTTTAAATGCAAGGGAAAAGGAAGGATTTGTACCTTTTGGAAGCTGTTGTATTACACCGGGGTTTAATCTTAATGCCAAATACGTTATTCACGCATCGGGACCTGTGTGGCAAGGTGGCAATGAAGGCGAAACAGAGCTTCTGCGCTCTTGCTATCAAAGTGCTCTTGAACTTGCGGTAAAACATAACTGTGAATCCGTTGCCTTTCCGCTTCTTTGCGGTGGAAATCACGG
>CAYXPV010000052.1:0-8816 GCA_964467285.1 uncultured Oscillospiraceae bacterium | reverse complement strand
AACTGTATTGTCAGCCTTTAAAACAGGCAGATATTTTATAAATTCGCCGTCTACAAGGTGAGCCTTAAGTATTTTTTCTGTAAGAGTAAGTCCCATTAAAAAAACTTCCTTTCCACGTGTCAAATTACAGTAAGTATACCACAAATACACTCCATTTGTCAATTAAATGCAACTACATTGACTTAATTTGTGGAATTTGTTGATTTTAAGAAAATACAGTGGTATAATTTGGGTTAATATAACAATCCGAAAGGGGAATAAAAATGAACTTACCTGATTTTTGGAAAAACAACTTAAAAGATATAGATGAAGTAGTGGCATCTGTTAAAAAGGGCAGAGTTACTACCACTTATTCTCCGGGCAAAAGACCTGTGTATCTTGTGGAATACGGCAAAGCAAATGACCACAGCTACCGTACTGCCAATTTTAACTCTGCGGCAGGTGCCCGCGACATTACCTGCTATGTTGATAAATCAAGGGAGGATGTAAAGCCTTCGGTGTTTATTGTGGGTGCAATGCATGGCGGTGAGTTTGAAGGTACTGTGGGTATTCTTAACTTTATAAGCCTTATGGAAAAAGGTGTTGACCTTGCAGGTAACCCTTACCCGGCATTTGAGGGTATTGACGAAAAGATGCACATTCTCCTTATTCCCTGTGCAAATCCCGACGGAAGAGCGCGAGTTCCCGTGGATAGCTACAAGGATATGAGTGCCGAAGAATTTCGTTATTACGCTCAAGGTACATGGAAGGACGGTTCCCTTGCCAACTGGCCTCAGTGCAAGAAAGTTCACCCCATTAAGGATGCCTCCGACTTCCTTGGTTCATATTTTGATGACAACGGTGTTAACCTTATGCACGATGACTTCTTTGATCCAATGAGCGAGATTACAAAGTTTATTATGGACACTTTAGATAAATATGTTCCTGATGTTACCTGCCTTCTTCACGGTGGTTCCGGCTCAAAACAGCACATATTAAAGCCCAATTTTGTGCCTTACTATTATAAGGAAGAGGTACACAAAATTATGCTCAGACTTTCCCAGAGAGTACGTGCTCATGGCCTTGAAATGGCAGAAACAGGACTTTCCGCTATTGAGGATACCCCGCCCTTTATGTTTAATGCAGTATCTGCATACATTGCAAAGTGTGGAACCCTTTGCTTTACATATGAGAGCAATCAGGGTATAGGCGGCGAAAAGCTCTGCTATACTCCCGATATTATTTACAAACAGCATATGCTTCTTTTTGAAGAATGTTTTGATTACGCCGAAAAGTACATAAACAGCAAGAAAAGCAAGTAAATTTGGAGGTGGATTCAAATGCAATTACCTGAATTTTGGAAAAGCAGTTTAAAGGATACAGACGATATAGTAGCATCGGTAAAGAAGGGCAGAGTTACAACGACTAATTCCTCCGGCGGCAGACCTATTTACCTTGTGGAATACGGCACTCCCAATGATTACAGCTACAGAACAACCAATTTTAATTCTGCCGCAGGAGCTCACGATATTACCTGTTATGCGGATAAGTCAAGAGAGGGTACAAAACCCTGTGTATTCCTGGTGGGAGGTATGCACGGTGCGGAATTTGAAGGTACCGTTGCCATACTTAACCTTATAAATATTATTGAAAATGGCGTAGACTTAGCCGGAAATAAATATCCTTCTTTTGAAGGAATAGAGGAAAGAATGCATCTTCTCCTTATACCCTTTGCAAATCCCGACGGCAGAGCAAGAGTTCCTGTGGATGCATTTTGTGAAACTTCCCAGGATGAATTCCGCAAATGGGCTCAAGGCACCTGGAAGAAGGACGGTAGTCTTGCTCACTGGCCCGGATGCAAAAAGGTTCACCCCATTAAGGAAGCCTCTGACTTCCTTGGCTCATATTTTGATGACAACGGCATAAATCTTATGCACGATGATTTCTTTAATCCCTGGTCAGAAACCACAAAGTTCCTACTTGGAATTGCCGATAAGTATGTGCCGGATGTTACCTGTTTGCTCCACGGCGGCGGACCTTCCATACCCCATATAACCAGACCGAATTTTGTGCCCTACTATTACAAAGAACAGAATTACAAGATTGCTATGCGTCTTAAGGAAGGATGCCGCAAAAACGGCCTTGAATTTGTTGTACCGGAGATAGTTCCCATAGAAAAGGAGCAGAATTCATCATTTAATGCAGTATCTGCCTTTATTGCAAAGTGCGGTACTGTGTGCTTTACCTATGAAAGCAATCAGGGTATAGGCGGATATGAGCGTTGTTATCCTTTGGATGTAATATACAAACACCATATGCTTCTTTTTGAAGAGTGCTTCGACTATGCAACAGAATGCATAGAAAAACAAAAGATTTGATATATCGAAGGATTATCAAGAATATATACAAAAGGACTGTAAAAACGAGTTTTACAGTCCTTTTTGTTACATTCTTGTAGTCTTGGAATCATCTTCGTAAGGTTTGGTTGCGAAGTTCTGCGGTTGTGAAGGTGCCGCAGGTCTGAATCCTGAAGACATAGTAGGTTTCTTAAACGCCGGGTCCGGGGCAGAACGTGGTTTGCTTGGGTGTGAAGACATAGTTGTGCGTAATACGGGAGTGTCGGGCGCCGGTGCTGCGGGAGAAGCTCCGTAGCCTGAAGTATGGGGTGCACCGTATGGATTGGATGCCGGTGGATTGTATGGTACGGACGATGCACCGTAAGGTGAAGATGCGGACGTGCCGTAAGGTGCAGATGGCGTGCCGTAGGGTGCAGACGGTGTGCCGTAGGGCGCTGATGAAGATGTGCCGTAGGATGCATGCCCATCGGACGGATTTTTGTACGTGGGAGCATCGGGAGTGTAGTAGGTTATACCCGATGAGTCTTCAAGTGTGGAAGCCGATGTTCCGTAGTCCGGAGTGGAATCATATGACACGTCATATGGTGAAGATCCGTAGGGTGATGAAGAACTTGAACTGTCATATGACGAAGAGTTGTACGGCGATGAAGATGTGGAAGTTGATATGTCATAGTAGGTTGCGTTGGGTGGTGTAGGTTCATCGTAGCCTGCCGGTGAATAGGAATCAGAACTTCTTTCGGTATTTATGCCTACATATCCGCTTCCGGAGGATATGGTTGCTTTCTTTTTCTTTTTAGAGGACTTCACTATAAGAAGTATTGTAACGGCAATAGCCGCCGCAAGAATAACACCACCGGCAATAATGAGTATTAACCACCAATTTATGCCGGAGCTTTTTTCTGCAGGGACTTCTTGGGGAGTTTTTTTAGCCACCGAAATCATAGTTTCGATATAAGGAGTATCGGGATTCATGGTTTTTACTGCTTCAAAACATTCCAAAGCAGCCTTACCATAATTATCCTGGAGTAACTGCAGACCGAGAAGATAGGTTTTTGATGCTTCGCCCTGCTCAATGTCAAATTTGTCCGACAACTCTCTTACGTATTCGGCAGAAACCATAAATCCGTAACGCACGTCCGCTGCGTTACCGTAGGTGTTAAGACCTTCCACATAAAGGGAGGAATCAACTGAGGGACCGCCACTGTTACCGCCGGAAATATCGGTAGTAATACCTATTGCCTGGTAGTCCTGTCCCTCTATGGGAACTAATCTTGATACCTGACCTGTGCCTACTGTTATACTGAGAACCGATTCAAGGCTTTCTGCTTGGAGAAATATTTCATCGGAAGCTGCAGGATAACCTGCAGATGTTATTTTACTGTTGAGTTCGGGGTATGATTCCGAAAGGCGGAGAGCTATAAGGTTTTCGGCATCTATTTTAATAATTGCAGTATCCTGGGTAAGGCCGTCTATGCCCTCTGAAGTACCCTCTGCAACAACCTCTGCTTCATATGCTATGGCAGATTCAAAATCTGTGTCACCGTCGGATGTGGGGAAGCACACAACAAGCTGTGTTTCTTCACTTTCGATAGATGCCTGTTCTATTGCATCCTGCATAATGAGCATATATATTTCATTAATCTGCTCCTCGGTAAGGGAGATGTTATATTTTTCAATATCAACTATCAGGTTTTCAATATCTTCCATTACACCTGAGTCAAGAGCACTTAAGTACAGCATCTCTCTTCCCGAATCGTCAAGAGTAACTACATGGGAGTTGGTAGCTATGTATCCGTCGTCGCTTATTACAACGGCGCTTCCGGTAAAACTACCCTCTGTTTCCACTTCTTTGCGGTGTCCGTAGGAAAGGTAGTTTGAAAGGTTGTCGCATACGTGCTCGTACAAAACTTCTGCTATATCTTCTTCGGAATATTGGGGATAGTATTCATTGTACATTTCATCAAACTGACTCATAACCAAATCCACATCAAACTGAATAGGTGCATATTCCAAAGTAGCAGAGCAGTTTAAAAATATTTTCGGAACTGTTGCCTGGAGTGCATAGGCGATGTATTCATCTTTGTACTCGTAGGTTTCCTTGTACTCATACTTTTCATACAAGGGAGCAGCATATGCTATTGATGTAAGAATCATCAGCATAGCCAGAATAAGTGCGGAAAATCTTTTGAAATTTGTCATATTCTTATCTCCTAAGACTTTTTTTATAATTTTATCACAAAAAATGCCAAAAAGCAATTTATTTTGCAGCACATCCTGTTATATTACGCCTATTTGCTTTAGTGCAAATACAAAGAAAAACATTGTGAATATGCAGGCTATGGTTCCAAACATTACAATCTGCGCAGCGAGATCTCCATCGTGCCCCATCTCAACTGCCATAGGGTAGGATGATATTGCGGTAGGTGATGCAAATACAGCGAGAAGTATTGCAAGGTCACCGCCTTTAAAGCCCATTGTAACGGCTATTGCAAGGACTATTGCCGGGATTACAATAAGCTTTCCGCCAAGTATCCATATGAGTCTTTTGGCATTTTGCTTAACGGAAGGAAGGCTTATGGAGGTTCCCAGGATTACAAGTCCAAGGGGCGTTGCCACCGAGGATATACCGCTTAAGGTTTTGTCTATGGTAGTCGGGAAATGTATTCCGGAGAAAAGAACAACCACTCCAAGAACACAAGCTATAATAAGTGGATTGGTAACAATGTTTTTGAGTATGGATTTGAAATCGGGATTTTTGCCGTTGTAAACCTCAAGAATCACAACAGCAAGGATATTGTAGATAAACACCACCACGGCTACCGCTACGGAAACCGAAGAACGAATTGCTTCACCTGCAATGGATATGGAAAGTGGTACTCCGAATATGGCAAAGTTACTGCGAAACATCCCCTGAATTACGGCACCGCGTTTGGATTTGTCCTTTTCCAAAAGGGGAACAATCACACACAAAAGTGCTACGGTTACAAGAACTGCAACTACTGCAAATGTCATAAACGAGGGGTTAAAGGCATCGGATATTTTTGCCGTGTAAAGATTGTTAAAGAGCATCACCGGCAGAAACAACTTAAAAACCATTTTGTTTACGGCTTTTGATGTGTGGGAATCCACTATTCCCGTGGTTTTCAGCAAAAAGCCCAGACCTATTTCTATAATAAGGGGCAACAGTACATTGAAACTAAAAAGCAGATTTTCCATGTTATACTTCCTTTTCGGTATATTTCATTAATAGAATACTACAAAAACTTTTTAAATTCAATTGAAAAAGACAAATATTGTAAATGTTGACATAAAAATATTTTTAATTTATTATATTATAAGAAGATTTGTTGTGAGGTAAGTTCATGAACGTTTATGATTTCGACAATACAATATATGACGGCGAAAGTGCTTTTGACTTTTTTAAACACTGCCTTAAAAAGAAACCCGTGCTTTTGAAGATACTTTTTCCTATTTTGTGGGACCTTATAAAGTACAAAAGTTGCCGGATGTCCGCGGAGAAGTTTAAAGAGCGCGGAGCCTACTACACGGAAACTTTCTTTAAACTCTTTGACGATATTTATGCGGAAATACGCGAGTTCTGGGATAAAAATCAGCACAAGATAAAGCCTTTCTACAAGGATGTGCAAAAGGAAGATGATGTAATAGTAACTGCTAACTTAAATATTCTTGTGGAGGAAATATTTCGCCGGATGGGAGTTAAAAACTATATTGCCACCACTTTTGATATGGAAAAGGGCAAGCTTGTGGAAATATGTTTTTCTGACGTTAAAGTACGGCGTTTTAAGGATGAGTACGGCGGTAAGATAGATGATTTCTATACCGACTCAATGAATGATGCACCGCTTATGGAGCTGGCAGATAAAGTATATATGGTAAAGGGAAACAAAATAAAAGGGATATAAATAAGCACTGACTGCCTATTCTATATCCCTTTTCGATTATCATAATACTTTTATAAGTTCAATATCCGCCATCTTGGAGAATAATTCAATTTCCTTTGTCTTGTTGCCTACGCCCAAAGCCAAATGATGTGTAGGTCCTGCCTGACACCACTGCTCTACAAATTCTGTACAGCTTATGGGGAAGCGGCACTTGGTGTTGGTGTTACCCGTCTGGGGAATATCACCGGGTATGGACTCTGCCACAGCGGAAATAAGCTTTAAGTTGCCGTCTGCCTTACAAGAGCAGGAAAGCAGAGAAATGTCACCTGTCTTAAGCTTAAACTCAACAGATACACCTGCACCGGACTTTCCGTGGAATTTCTTTAACTTACGGAGAATAGGCTTGGAATCGCTTATGTTGATGTTGTGGGGGCCATCGTGACCAATGAGCACAATATCGTCGCATACATCAAAGGGATGAAGCTCTGCAAAGGAACCGCCGCCACCGATTTTGTTCATTATGAGCATTGCCGCAGCGGTCTTAAGGTCAGCTTCACCTGCCAGAGGAATACCACTTGAGGTAAGCAGGGTGTTACCTATAATAAGATTAGAAGCGATTCTTTCGTAGAGATTGTTGTTTTCACCTTTGTAGAAGTAAGCGAGAGCACTTAATCCGTTTACTTCAATAAGCTTATCAAGACCTACAGCGTTTCTTGCAGCCCATTCAAGGTCGGAATCCTGCACATAGTCTGTGAGGGGGTCATTAGAAGGCTCTTTAATATCAAACTTGGATTTGATTTCGTCAATTTTGCTCTTAACCTGAGCGTCTGTTGCTTCCTGTACGTATTCGGCAAGCTCGCACATTTCAAGCATTTTAACGTGAGCACCGAAGGTTTTGGCAAAAGCTGTGGGGTCGGTGTTCATATCGTACATACCATCATAGGTATGACCAAGATAACCGAATTTAGCATACTTAAATGCAGAGAGTGCGTTGATGGCACTTTCAAGCTCGGAAACTCTCTTCTGGATTCTTTCTTCATTGCCGGAAGCTTCTACAAGGAAGAAGGGCATCTTTGCACCGAGTCTTTCATACACTCCGGCAAATTCGGGCATAGAGCATATGTCATCGTTTACAAGCTGCATATGGGTGGTACACTTGCCGTAGTCAAGACGGTCCAAAGGCTGAATACCTACAAGCACCTGAGGAATGTCGAGGTACTTTGCAAATGGGAACGCCACCTGGCTTGTTATGTAGGTTGCCATTACTATAAAGAGTGCATCAATATCCTCTGCTTTAGCCTTTTTAAGGCAGTTAAATGCAGAGTCTACATCGTCTGCAAAACCTATATCTATAATGTCGGATTCTTGGGAAAAGTACTTTGCAAAGTCTTTCTGTTTCTGCATAAGTTCTTCTTTGAGTCCGTCAAACTGAGGCCAGTATATGAAGTGGCCCATGCCTATAATACCAATTCTGGGTTTTCTTGTATGTCGCATAAAAATAGTCCTTTCTGTACTTTAATGTCATCATTATAGTATACCAATTGCCGTCGGTAAATAGATTATACAACCAAATTAGCACAAAACGACCATTTGGGTGTTGACTTATTTTTTTTATTGGTATACAATTTATATTAGAGGTGTTACTATGCAGGATATACTTGATTTTGACTTTAATATAAAAGAAGTTTTTCTTGTACATAAGATGGCATTTGACAATGATAATCAGATGACTCTGTACAAAAAACGCAGAAATATGTCCGGCTTTGTATATTGTATAAGCGGTAGAGGAGAGTTTACCTTTGAAGATGAGATTTACTATCTGGAGCCGGGAGAACTTATGTTCCTTTCGCCCAACAGTTCCTATACTGCAAGACGAAGCGGCAGCGAACCCTTTTGGCATATTACGGTGAATTTTGATATGGATATCGTATCTGTTCCTCATTCTTCGGTAATATCCGATGTATTGGAAGGCACGGGCTACGAGAATATGAAGATTTCCGACACGGTTCATGAGGCTGACTTCATGGAAAAGCTTCTTGGAATATGGCAGACAAAGCCCCTTGGCTACAAGCTTTCGGCAAAGTCTGTGGTATATGAAATTCTCGGAGAATATTTTGTATCTGTAATTCGTAAATATCGTAAAGACACGGGTTACAATAAAATCTATGCGGCAAAAAAATATATTGACGAAAACTTTACCGCCGATATAAGTATAGGCACTCTTGCCAATATGTGTTCTATGAGCGAAACCCACTTCCGCAGAATGTTCTTTAAGCTTATGGGCATTACACCTACGGAATACAAAGCCAACAAAAGAATTTTAAAGGCAAAGGATTTGCTTCTTACGGGGGATTATTCCGTTGCCGATGCGGCAAGTATGGTGGGTATAGACGATGCAAACTATTTCAGCCGTATATTCAAGAAGAAAACAGGCTTTACACCCAGAGAGTATGTAAATATGTATGGATTAAGTTGACAAACGGTGATAAATATGAAAAAAACTGTATTTTTAATAATTGTGTTGGCTTTTCTCATATGTATTGGGTTAAGTGAATCCGCCTATGAGGGCTCCTACATA
>CAYXPV010000051.1:0-8926 GCA_964467285.1 uncultured Oscillospiraceae bacterium | reverse complement strand
CAGTTCCTTCTTGCTTCCAATTTGTCGGAAGTGCTTACAATATTCTTTGCAACCCTTTTCGGCTTTACGATTTTTGCACCTGTACACCTTTTGTGGATAAACCTTATTACAGACTGCTTCCCGGCTCTTGCTCTCGGTATGGAAAAGCCCGAAGCCAATATTATGAATCGTAAGCCCCGTGACAGCAAAGAGGGTATATTTGCAGGCGGCTTAGGTTTTGCCGTTGCATACCAGGGTGTTCTTGTAACAGTAATTACCATGATTTCCTATCTCATAGGAAAATACTGGCTTGCAGACCTTCATCACGCAGAGGCCATTGCTTTGGGAACTTACTCTGCAGACATGCTGGGCACATCTATGGCGTTCCTTACACTTTCACTTTGTGAAATCTGCCATGCCTTTAATATGCGTTCGCTCCACGGCTCTATCTTTAAGATGAAAGGACAAAATCTGTGGCTCTGGGGTGCAGGAATACTTTCCCTTATCCTCACAACCGTAGTTGTGGAAGTGGATTTCCTTGCTAACGCTTTTGAACTTGCTCATCTTGACCTTACAGAGTATTTAATTGCTTTTGGTCTTGCAATTACCATAATTCCCATAGTTGAGATAATCAAGATTATTCACAGAGCAGCAGATAAGAAGCGTTCTTAAACATAACAGAAATAAACGGACTGCATAGTTTGCAGTCCGTTGTTTTATGCCTTTAAAAGCATTAAAATTCCCGTGCTGTTGTTGACTTTTGTATGTAATGGTAGTATAATTTTAAATGTTGAATTATGTGGTATTTTGGCGTTTTATATGACGTAGACATTCATTGAGATTGAAGGGCAGGAACTTGGTATGGCAATTTTTAAGTGTAAAATGTGCGGCGGAGATTTGAATGTCGCGGAAGGAACCAAAATCACAGAGTGTGAATATTGCGGTTCGATGCAGACAATTCCCGACGGAAACGATGAAAAGAAAGCAACTCTCTTTAACCGTGCAAACCGACTTCGTATGGATAACGAATTTGATAAAGCGGCAGGTGTGTACGAAAGCATCGTGTCGGAGTTCCCGGAAGAAGCGGAAGGTTATTGGGGGCTTGTTTTGTGTTCCTACGGCATTGAATATGTGGATGATGCCAAAACAGGCAAGAAAATTCCTACCTGTCACAGAACCCTTACATCGTCTGTTATGGATGATGATAACTTCAATCAGGCGTGCGAAAATGCCGATGCTGTTGCACGGGGTGTTTACCGTGAGGAAGCAAAAGCAATCGACAGACTGCAACAGCAAATTATTGCCGTTGTGGAAAACGAAGAGCCCTATGACATATTTATCTGCTACAAAGAAACCGATGATATAACAAAGCAGAGAACGGAAGACAGCCAGATTGCTCAGGATATTTATACCGAGCTTATCAAAGAAGGGTACAAGGTATTTTTCTCCCGTGTCACCCTTCGTGACAAAGCCGGAACGGAATACGAACCCTACATATATGCCGCATTAAAATCTGCAAAGCTTATGCTTGCAATCGGCACAAAGTTTGATTATTACGATGCAGTATGGGTGAAAAATGAATGGAGCCGCTACATATCAATGATGTCAGACGACAGTTCAAAGCATCTTATACCATGTTTTAAAAATCTCGATGCCTACGATATTCCCAAAGAGTTTAAAAACCTTCAGGCGCTTGACATGGGTGAGGTTACATTCTTCAAGAGTTTACTCACCAATGTGGAAAGATTTGTTCCGAAGAAAACCACAACTGGGACAATCGTTTCAGACAATGCTTCCGGGATAAGCGGGACAGCGGAATCCCTTGTTAAAAGAGCCTTTATGTTTCTTGAGGAAGGTATGTACGACAAGGCTGATGAATACTGTGAAAAGGTGCTTGACATAAATCCCGAATGCGGTGATGCTTACCTTGTAAAAATGCTCATAGAATATAAAATACCCGGCGTGGACGAAATGGCGAAAATCAACACCATAGAACGTGACCTTAAAAACGCCGCTGAGGTAACAATTCTGCCCGGTCAAAACAAAATGGGTATCGTTCCGATTCTAAAGCAAGATGGTTGGTCTTTACAGGACATAGCGAAATTTCTCAGAACTCTTCCTCAAAAGCTTCCAAACAAAAACTCTCTTGCACAAAAGCTTGAGGAAAATGAGATAGATTTTTCTGTGGAAGGGGAGGTAAAAGGCATTGTGGTGGAAAATGTCTTTGAATTGGCGCAAAATACAAATTACCTTAAGGTATTAAAGTACAATTCCTCCGCCATTACATCCAAAGCTGTTGAATATGTGGAAGCCGCTGTGGAAAGAGAAAGTGAAAGTCTATACAAAAAAGCACTTAAGGAACTAAACAGTGCATCGTGTATCTCTGCGTACAACAGGGTAATTGACACATTAAACGCTATTCCTGCTTACAAGGATTCTGCGAGTTTAATGCACAAATGCAGAGAAGAAATCGAAAACATAATTGAAAACACGAAGAAAAAATACAAAATACTGTTTAAAAAGCCTAAAGTATTTTTCGGTTCATCTCAGGGCACTCTTGTTGCACTCAAAAGTGATGGAACCGTAGCAGGTTCCAACCCAGCAAGGTTTAATGTCGGCAGTTGGAGTAATATAGCTTCTATTAGTATAAGTGATGAAAATGTTGTAGGACTAAAATCAAATGGAACAGTTGTTTCCTGTTATGGTTATGGCGCAGACTCAGATTTATCTATGTGGTTTGATATAGTGGATGTTTCTGCAGGATTCGGTCATGTTGTAGCACTCAAAGCTGATGGTACTGTTTTTGCGTGCGGTTCTAACAGAGATGGTCAGTGTAATGTGTCGGGGTGGACAGATATTATAAAAATAATTGCCGATTCTTATGGTACGGTAGGTCTTAAATCCGATGGAAGTGTACTTGTTACGGGTGATTTCTACGCGTGTTCGCTGTCCGGATTTGAGGATGCGGCGGATTACTGCGCAGAAACCAACAGAACTCCGTCAAAAGAGATGGTGCTTATGTCCGACGGCACCGTAAAGTCCATACACAAGGAGTACAGCACGGAAGCATCTGACTGGAGAAATATAGTTGCAATTTCGTCGGGTCATAACCATACCATAGGTCTTAGGGCAGATGGTACTGTTGTTGCCACTCATGTGGAGGAATACGAAGACAATGGTCAGTGCAATGTAAGCTCATGGCAGGATGTTGTAGCTGTTGATACTGCAGATTTTGATACTATGGGACTTAAGTCCGATGGAACGATGCTTTATGCAGGACAAAAAGGAGATGTCAACCTTAAAATCTTTACAGGTCTGGCAATGCCGGTATCGGGCAGTACCGCCAAGGAGATATTTGACAAAAGAGTTTGCGGAATGAACGAAAGCCTTGCAGAAAAAAGGGCAGATTTCTATAAAAACAACGCAAGGACAATCATAAGAAATATGCAGTCATCTGTTTCGGCAGGTCGTGAGTATACCATAGCTTTAAAGGAAGATGGTACACTTATCGGTGCCGGCAATAATATCAACTGGGGTGCTTGTAAAGCCTGTGCTTGGAATAATATAAAGGCAATTTCTGCAAGTGACACCTACGTTATAGGACTCAAAAACGACGGAACCGTAGTTTCCGCAAAGCACTATAATGTAAAAACAGATTATTGCGGTCAAGGCGATGTCTCGCATTGGAGGGACATTGTTGCAATTGCTGCAGGTGGTTACCACACCGTAGGCTTGAAATCCGATGGTACGGTAGTGACAACCAAATACACAGGCGACAGCAAAAAATATTGTAAACAATGTGAGGTGGCAGGCTGGACAGACATAGTGGCAATCTCTGCCGGTACAAATTACACCGTGGGTTTAAAAAGTGACGGAACGGTTGTGTCTGCAGGTACTCTGTACCCAGAGCCGACATCGTGGACGGATATAGTTGCTGTTTGTTCGGGTAGCGATCATATAGTTGGTATTAAATCTGACGGTACGGTTGTTGCAACCGGTCTTGATGTTTATGGACAATGTGATGTGTCGGACTGGAAAGATATTGTTGCAGTTTCTGCAGGTCGCAATTATACGGTTGGCATTAAAAAGGATGGCACCGTGGTGTCGACCGAATATACAGGAAATCCAAGCTTGTACAATGGACAGTGCAATGTGTCCGGTTGGAAAGATATCGTGGCAATCTCTGCAGGTACCACGCACACCATTGGTGTAAAAAAAGACGGTACTATTATGGCAACGCCGTATAAGCATGGCGATGCTCCCTTTATTAAAGTCGGCAAGTGGAAAGATATCATGCTTCCCATACATGCCGACACGCAGGAGGAGTATGAGGCAGAACGTAAAAAACGTATTGATGCAATAGAAGAACAACGCCATATGGCAGAAGAGTTAAGGCTTAGGCAAGAAGAACAAAAACACCTTGAACAGCAGCGCTTGGAGCAGCTCAGGCAGCTTCAGATGCAACGCCGAAACAGCGGTCTGTGTCAACATTGCGGCGGACAATTCAAGGGGGTATTTACAAAAACATGTGTAAACTGCGGAAAGAAGAAAGATTATTAATAACAGGAGCAGATTATTATGGCTGTATTAAAATGTAAAATGTGCGGCGGAGATTTAAACCTTACCGCTGATGAAAAGATTGTAGAGTGTGAATTTTGCGGAACAACGCAAACCATTCCCGATGGAAACGACGAAAAGAAAACCAATCTTTTCAATCGTGCCAACCGTCTCAGAATTGCAAATGAGTTTGATAAGGCATCGGGAATTTATGAGAGCATTATTGCAGAGTTTCCCGATGAAGCAGAAAGCTATTGGGGACTTTGCCTTTGTAAGTTCGGTATAGAGTATGTAGATGATCCCAAAACTGCAAAGAAGATTCCAACCTGCCACAGAACATCATTTGAAAGCATTTTCGATGATGAAAATTACAAAACAGCACTTGAAAAGTCCGATGTGGTTGCACGTGATGTATACAAAAAAGAAGCAACTGTAATTGACAATCTTCAAAAGGATATTTTGTCTATCGTACATAAGGAAGAACCCTTTGATGTATTTATCTGTTACAAGGAAACCGATGACTTTGGCGAGAGGACACAGGATAGTGTTTTAGCTCAGGATATATACGATGCTCTTACCGCCAAAGGCTTTAAAGTGTTTTTCTCCAGAATAACCTTGGAGGATAAGCTTGGCAAACAGTACGAACCCTATATATTCGCAGCACTTAACTCTGCAAAGATTATGCTTGCAATCGGAACTAAAGAAGAGTATTACAATGCAGTATGGGTTAAAAATGAGTGGTCAAGATTCCTTGCATTGATGGAAAAAGACAAAGAAAAAATGCTCATTCCATGCTATCGTGATATTGACCCCTATGATATGCCTCAGGAGTTTAAAAATCTTCAGGGACAGGATATGTCAAAGCTTGGTTTCTTGCAGGATTTGGTAAGGGGCATTGCAAAAATTATAAGTCCCGAACAGGAAAAACAGACTCAAAAAGAAACAATCGTATCAACCGGAACAAATGCAACTGCCGATTCACTTCTTAAAAGAGCATTTATGTTTTTGGAAGATGGTAATTGGCAAAGTGCAAACGAATATTGCGAAAAAGTACTTGATATCAATCCCGAGTGTGCAGAGGCTTATCTCGGTAAACTAATGGAAAGCTGTCATGCAAGAAAACGTGAAGAAATTAAAAACAGTGAAACAGCAATAGAAGCAAAAGACAGCTTTAAAAAAGCGGTACGCTTCGGAGATGATGCATTAAAATCCGAACTGAACAGTTATGTACTTGCTATAAGGGAAAGAAAAGAAACGGAACGAAAAGAAGATATCTTAAGAAACGTAAAAGCGGAAATGAGAAAAAACACCGTTTTTGGATATGAACAAGCACTTGAACTTCTAAAAAATATTCCGTCATATAAAGATTCACCCGAACTTGCGGCAGAATGTAAAGAAAAAATTTCCGAACTGAGAGAAAAGAAAATAATTGACGATAAAAATCATAGATACAATAAAGCACTGAATCTCATGAAGCGCAGGACGATAAACGATTTGAAAGAGGCTAAGAACATATTAAAATCTCTTTTCGGCTGGATGGATTCCGAGGCGAAGCTTAAGGAATGTGATGAGATTATCCAAAAGCTTGAATCTCTTGCAGAGGAAACCCGTAAAGCAAATGCAGAAAAAGCGCGTATAAGAAAAGAAAAGCTTGCACAGTATGAAGCTGAGTTTCCCGAGATGAAAAATAAAAAGACCATTGAAAAGCAATATGCCGATAAAAAAGAGGCAGTTGAAAAAATCAAATCACAGCTTGAACTGGCAAAAGTTCACGGCTGTCTGGTCGGTTGGGGAATAGGACAATTTACCCTTGGCGCGTTGGTTCTTGTTCTTGGCGTAGGGGCAGTAATCGGAATAATCAATTTGATTTTCGGTACCGCGATATTGGCTCCGACAGTTATTTCGACATTCAGGCGAATCCGATTCCGAAAGGAACTTGACACAGCGACTTCTGAATATACAGAGCTTGAAAAGAAGCTCGAAGAATTAAAATCCATACCCACTTTTGAAGAATGGCTTAAGGAGGAAAAATAAATGGCTAAATTTGTAATTGAATGTCCTCATTGCGGACGATTTACGGAAGCTTCAACAGGCTTCTTTGCAAGAAGGAAAATTAACTGTACATGCGGTAACGTAATTCACGTTAAGACCGACAAGATGGCATCTAAGATTTGTCCCAAGTGCGGCAATCATGTTGTGTATGACCAAAGTAAAGGTGACAATGCAAAGTGTCCCGTGTGTAGTGCAGAGATTAACACAATAGAGCATAAGGCACAGCTTGCCGAGTTTACCTGTCCCTCTTGCAGTTGCAAACTTTCGGCGGATAAGTATGCTACAAACTACACCTGTCCTCTTTGTGATACCCTTATTAACGTTCAGGAACGTATTGAAAAGGAAAAAATAAAAAATCAGGGCTTGGCAAGTGTCATCAAATATGAAGGTAACAACGATACCTTTGTATGGAAGCATCCCATTGAAGATTTTAACCTTGGTTCACAGCTTATTGTACACGAGTCCCAAGAGGCTATTTTCTTCCGTGACGGTAAAGCTCTGGATTTGTTCGGACCCGGCAGATACACGCTCTCTACACAGAGTATTCCGCTTCTTGAGAGCTTATATAAGCTGCCCACAAACACCAATGAAGTGTTCCATTCCGAAGTTTACTTCATCAATCTCACCACACAGATGGGCATCAAGTGGGGTACGGACAGCAAGGTCAGATTTTTTGACCCCGGCTCTGGATTACATATTGAAATCGGCGCCTGCGGTAATTTCAGCCTTCGTGTTACCGATTCCAGAAAGCTCCTTATAAAGCTTGTGGGTACCACTTCCGAATTTACTCAGGTAGATGTTAACGGTGACTGGCAGACTGTTACTGCCATCGTAGGTAAGTTCAAAGCCCTTATAATGAATAAGGTTAAGGCTAACCTTGCAAAAGCAATCAAGGAAAACAATATCAATATTCTTGAAATTGACGAACATATAGATACTCTTTCCGAAACCTTAAGAGTAGTTATTAACGAAACCCTTGACGAATATGGCTTGGTAATGCCGGAATTCTACATAACCTCGGTGCTTACTCCCGATGATGATGCCAACTTTAAAAGACTTAAACAGCAGTTTGCGGAAAAAACCCTGAAAGTCCGTGAAGAGGAAATAAAGAAAGCCGAGCTTGAAGCGGCAAAGGACAGACTGATACTGGAGGCGGAAACCAAGGCACAGGTAAGAATGGTAGATGCTCAAAGCGAGGCTCAGCTTAAAATGGTTGATGCTCAAGGTGAGGCAGAAGCACTCAGAATCAAAGCTCAGGCAGAAGCCGATGCCTACAGGGCACAAGCAGAGGCGGAAGCTATGGAAATGAAGATGAAGGGCTATACATACGCTCAGGAAACCAGCCGTATGGTAGGTATGGAAGCAATGCAAAACGGCATTACCGGCGGAAGTGTCGGTGGCGGCGGTTCACCTATAGGTGATATTGCAGGTCTTGGCGTAGCACTTGGCGCTATGGGCGGCGTTGTCAATATGACCAAAGATGTGCTTAACCCCATAATGCAGACCAACAGCGATATTGGCGCAGGGGTTGTACCTGCTGTTGATATGGGTGGTTGGACTTGCACCTGCGGCAAAGGCGGTATTACTTCCAAGTTCTGTCCCGAATGCGGAAGCTCAAAGCCCGAGGAAAAATCCGCTTGGAACTGCGCCTGCGGTAAGACGGGTATAACATCAAACTTCTGCCCCGAATGCGGTGCAAAGAAACCCGAAAACACCACTTGGAACTGTGCCTGCGGAAAAACTGACATAACCTCAAAGTTCTGTCCCGAGTGTGGTGCTAAAAAGCTCGAAAATACAACATGGGATTGCCCCGGATGCGGAAACAAAGGCATCAACGCCAAATTCTGCCCCGAGTGCGGACACAAAAAGGAGGACTAATCAATGGATATGAATAAAAAGAGTATTTCAACCATAGCTATATATGCTATATTTATGCTTTTGTACTTAATTGCCTTTATTGTTATTCCTTTTGATAAGAATGGGGCAAGCTGGGTATCTTTTGGCTTTACCCTTGCGGCATTTGTGCTGAGTCTTGGCGTAACGATGTATGCTTTCTCCAAAGGTGACCAATTAAAGAGTAAGGTTTACGGATTTCCTATTTTCAAGATTTCCTATATGTACCTTATTGTGCAGGTAGTTGTGGGCTTGCTTATTTCAATAATTTCCGCAATTGTTCCTCTGCCGTACTGGGTGGCACTTGTTTTGTCGGTTCTTATTCTCGGCTTTGCGGCGGTTGGTGTAATTGCAACCGATAATGTACGTGATATGGTTGAAAATATTGAGGCTGAAACAGAAAGAGTAACCCGAGCTACTAAAATATTTAATTTAAATATTGCAT
>CAYXPV010000050.1:0-8997 GCA_964467285.1 uncultured Oscillospiraceae bacterium | reverse complement strand
GCCTTGATAAGACCGAGATTACCTTCCTGAATAAGATCAAGGAAAAGCATACCTCTGCCTACATATCTCTTTGCAATACTTACAACAAGTCTTAAGTTTGCCTCGGAAAGCCTTTTCTTGGCTTTTTCGTCACCTTCGTGCATAAGCTCTGCAAGGCGAATTTCCTCGTCTGCCGAAAGCAAGGGCACCTTACCTATCTCCTTTAAGTACATACGTACAGGGTCATCAAGACCGATGCCCTCGGGAATTGTAAGGTCAATTTCTTCTTCGTTTGCCTGAATTTCTTCAAGCTCCTTGTCCATATCTTTTACAAGTTCTATGCCCATGGCTTCTAAGTTTTCGTAAACCTTTTCGATATCTTTGATATCGAGTTCAAATTCTGCCAGAGCTTCTTCAATTTCCTTGTAGGAAAGCACGCCCTTCTTTTTACCAAGCTCTACAAGCTCAAGTATGGCAGTTTTCTTATCTGTCAAATTCTTTTCTTCTTTAATTTCCACCGCAAAAATCCTCCCTCTTAATTTGCATTCTTAAGATTGGTTTTTTATAATTTTGTTTATTTCACTTATTTTATCTTCGCTTACGCTGTTTAACTCGCTCAGTATTTTCTTACGGTTCATACGTTGGGTTATAACTTTAAGATAATCATCAAAAGCCTTGTCCGCATCGTCGGTACGGTTGTCTAAGGAAAGTATGAGGGAAACCTCTTTGATTTCATCATCCTCCGTAAAGAAATCCAACACCTGAGACGGCTCTATAGCTTTGTCTATATCATAGAAAGCCAGTATATAGTTAAGAAGCTTTCTGTGAGTTTCGCTTTCAAAAAGCGACGATGTTATAAACTGCTTCTTCCGTTTGTACAAGCCCTTGTTTGACATAAGGAGTGACAAAAGATGTTCTCTTGTTCTTTCCAATGCACTGTCGGATGAAAGCTTTGTTTTTCTTTGAGCAATCATGGTTACGTCCGGGGTTTCGTCAGTAACTGCAGAAGGCTTTGTCACCTGCTTTACCACGCCCAATTGCGAATAGATTGCATTTGAGGAAACCTTGGTACGGGATGCAAGCTCGTCCACATATACATCAAGCTCCACGGTATTACGTATCAGCTTTAAGTATTCCAAAACATGGCTTACGTATGCAACACGCTGAGTTCTGTCGGCAAGGTCATGCTCGTCCTCGAATATATCCATAATATATGTCATATCCGATTTACGCTTTGACACGCAGTTATTGAACCTTGTAACACCAAAAGCATTGATATACTCATCGGGGTCTTTTTTATCCTTAAGATTAAGCACCGATATGGATATATCCTGCTCCCTCAGTATGGATATGGCTCTTAAGGTTGCCTTCCGTCCTGCGCCGTCGCTGTCGTAACAGATAACCACTTCCTTGAACTCCGAGGCAATAAGCTTTGCCTGAGAACTTGTAAGGGCAGTTCCGAGAGTTGCCACGGTATTGGTATAACCGCTTTTGGCAAGAGCAATAACGTCCATATAGCCTTCTACAAGAATAACAAAAGGCTTGCCCGAACGACGCGCCGTATTCAAAAAGTACAAATTTCGACTCTTGTTGAACACAGAGGAATCCGGCGAATTGAGATACTTGGGCTTACTGTCGTCAAGTACTCTGCCGCCAAAGCCTATAACCCTGTTGCGTGTATCAAATATGGGAAACATAACTCTGTTTCGGAAAGCATCGTAATACTTGCCCGTTTCCCCGGCTTTGATAAGCCCTGCTTTAAGGATATCACCGTCGGTATATCCCTTTTCCTTAAGGTGCTTGTGCAGTGCATCCCAGCTATCCTTGGCATAACCCAGGAAAAACGCTTTGGCATCAGCACCGGAAAGAGAACGCTTCTTGAAATATTCAACAGCAGCTTTTCCCTCTTTGAGATTACCGTAGAAAAACTCCGCTGCCACCATATTCATCTCGTGAATAATTTCTCGTTCCTTGGCAAGTGCCGCTGCCTTGGCACCGGACTTTTCATCGGGCTTGGGTAAGGTGATGCCGGCTCGCTCTGCAAGCTTCTCCACAGCCTCTACAAAAGGCATATTTTCAATTTTCATAAGAAAATGGATGACATTGCCGCCCTCTCCGCAACCGAAGCAATGAAATATTCCCTTTTGGGGTGATACAGAAAAGGAAGGCGTCTTCTCATTGTGAAAAGGACAAAGTCCTACATATGAGCTGCCCGCCTTCTTTAGGTTAACATATTGTGAAATTACGTCGCGGATATCGTTTTTGTCAGCCACTTCGCGTATTAAATATTCAGGATATAAAGGCATAATCATCCTCCTATATTATCCTTTTCGACAAAAAAACGAAAATCCCTTTTTTTATATTATACTGTTGTCTTAATCGGCATAAATAATTCATTAAAACGATTAACACAGAAATTATCCGTCATACCCGATATGTAGTCACACACAACCGTATCGGGATTCCAGTCCTCAAGAAGCCTTCCGTATTCATCGGGCAACTTGTCGAGGTTGGAACGGAAATACCTGTAGAGTTTCTCTATAACCATAAAGGTCTGGTCGTCCTTTACGGCGTTGTCGCGGTATACTGCATCGAACATAAATTCCCGTAGTTCAAGCATTGCCTTTTCCTTTTCGGGGGACATGCATATTCTGCCCTGATTTGCGCTGTTTACCACAATATCCTCAATCATGGAGGAAATTCTGTCGGAATGGGTTGCACCAAAAAGATTTACGGAATTAAGCGGCAAATCTATACGGGATATAACCCCTACCCTTACCGCATCGTCAATATCGTGATTTATATAAGCAAATCGGTCTGCAAACTTAATAACCATACCTTCGTTGGTTTCCGCCTCACCGCTTCCCGAGTGATTTAAAATACCGTTTCTTACCTCGTAGGTAAGATTCATGCCTTCGCCATCTTTTTCAAGAACATCAACCACCCTTAAGCTTTGCTCATTGTGTTTGAATCCGTTGGGATTTAATGTATCCAATGCCCTTTCTCCGGAATGACCGAAGGGAGTATGACCAAGGTCGTGGCCCATTGCAATTGCCTCGGTAAGGTCTTCGTTAAGTCCCAAAGCACGGCTTATGGTACGGGCAATCTGGGACACTTCAAGGGTATGAGTTAGACGCGTGCGGAAATGGTCGCTGTGTACGGATATAAAAACCTGTGTTTTATGCTTTAATCTTCTAAAGGATTTAGAGTGAATTATGCGGTCACGATCTCTGCAAAAATCCGTACGCATAGTGCACTTTTCCTCGGTAAACCTTCTGCCACGGGTATCGGTTACACGAAAACCCATGGGCGACAGGATTTTATTTTCTGTTTCCTCATATTTTTCCCTTATTAAAGACATTTTATCACTTCCTTTCAGTTTACAAACAAATCGGCAAAAGCCTGCAGAAGAGTTTTATATTCTTCATCATCATATATAAAATGAGCCGATAAAGGCAACAGCGTAAGATGTATATTGTCTTTTTGCGGAATACGCTTCAATGACCTTTTGCAGGATACAAGTTCGTCTTTTCGGGACATATAAATATGTGTTTCTGTTTCCGGTTTTTTAATGGTTTCTCCTGACATACCGGACTCACGGATAAGCTCAATGTACCTCGGAATCCAGCCAATATACTGCCATATGCGCTTATTAAGTTTTACGCTGTGTGCCTTTTGGTACATTTCTGCTTTTTTATCGTTTTTACAACCACGATTAAAAAAGGACTTTGCAGTATTTACAAAAGCTTCTCCCTTTACACCAATTCTGAGAGGAATGGCAAGCAAAAACAGTTTTTTTACCCTTTGAGGATTTCTTACAGCTTCCTCCATGGCAAAAAAGGTCCCCATGGAATGACCGCATATGATAAGTTCATCATATCTTTCAAGAAGGCTGTCGACAGCAGTGCGTACATTTTGCTTCCACTTAGCCATGGAAGCCTTGGCAAAATCCTTTACCGTACCGCCGTGACCTTCCAGAAGAATATTGTATATGGCGCAATCTTCTGGAACTTTATCAATAAAATCCGTAAAATGTTCAGGACTGCCGAGAAAACCATGTATAAAAAGCACTGCTTTTTTGCCCCGAACATGTCTTACAAAACTTTCGTGTGCCATAAGACTCATCTCCTGTTATTCAAGAGTATACTCAAACATTTCGCATTTTATTTTACTTCCAATATCGGCACCCTCGGGCAGAAGATATAAGGCTATGAAAACCTCGTCACCGGTTTCGGTGTTGGTAAGGTAGGCGTATTCGCCGTCTATTTTTGAAAGTATGTAGTGCTTTGTTTCCATATTATTCACCAAACATCCAATCTAAAACATACTGTATGTATTCATCCCAGAACCCCCAGCAATGGGTGCCGGCTGACTCTCTGTATGTAAAATCATAATTTAATGTTTCAAAATGTTCTTTAAGACGTATATTTGCATCATACATAAAGTCCTCGGTGCCTTCGCCCATATATATTCTGGGTTTAACCGGTGAAGAGTCGGTTTTGGTCGCAAGACAGAACAAGTCCTCGTCCTCGGGCACCTTGCCTTCAAGTCCGAATATACATTCTCTCAGCTGTGGTCTGTGAACTGTCATAAATTCCTCCACGTCTGCCACGGAAGAAATACCTGCACACGCCGCAAACTTGTCCGGCTTTCTTAAGCCTATTTTAAGAGCACCGTAACCACCCATGGAAAGTCCGGCTACGAAGTTGTCCTCACGCTTGTCAGATATAGGTAAGAACTCACGGGCAATACTTAAAACCTCTTCACTTATAAAGTCAAAAAATCTGTCGCCGTACTTCATATTAGTATAAAAGCTTCTGTCACCGGAGGGCATTACCACAGCAATCCCCTTTTCGGAAGCATAACGTTCTATTGATGTTCTTCGTGCCCAAATGGTGCCGTCATCACTTAAACCGTGAAGTAAAAGCAGGCACTTGTATTTTTCTCCTTCTGCTTTGTTGTCTATTCCTATCTGTCCCTGTGTGCTTTTCTGAGGGATTATAACGTCTATGCTTGTGCATCTGCCAAGCACTTCCGATGCAAATTTAATATTTATTAATGCCATGTTTTTTCTCCTTTATGTTTATTTGTTCCAGTCTTGTACATCACATTGACCATAATCATTATCGCCAACAGCAACCACCGTGCCGTCTTTCTTTAAGCCTACTGTATTATATCCATCTGCCGAAATTGCCACGATATCTTTCCAATTTTCAACCTCACAAGCCGGCTCATATCCAACAGCAACTACTGTTCCGTCTTTCTTTAATCCTACCGTATGAGTTGAACCTGTAGATATAGCTACTATATCTTTCCAGTCCCCCACATTACACTGACCATAACTATGATCTCCTTCAGCAACCACAGTTCCATCTTTCCTTAATCCTACGATATAAGATTCACTGATAGAAACATCTGCTATATTTTGCCATTCATTACCACGAGTAGCGTAATACTCATCACTAGCAACAAATACAGTGCCTTTCTTATCTAAGCCTGCAGTAAGACAATCACTGGCATATATAGCTTCTATATTGTACCAGCCATCAACATTACATTCACCCAAACTGTTAGATCCGACCGCAACCACTGTTCCATCCCTTTTTAATCCAACTGTATGATATCTACCGGCCACTATAGATACAATGTCAGTCCAACCTTCTACATTACACTGACCATATTCATTTTCTCCGGTTGCAACCACTGTTCCATCCCTTTTTAACCCCACTGTATGCGATTCACCCTCAGCTATAGCTACTATATCTTGCCAATTTTCCACTCTACATTGTCCCTTATTATTGCTACCAACAGCAACTACAGTACCATCCTTCTTCAATCCTACTACGTGATCAAAATCCGTTGTAACCGATACTATATCTCTCCACTCATCAACGTTGCATTGACCATAATCATTATAGCCAACAGCAACTACAGTACCATCGCGCCTTAACCCAACCGTTTGACCGCTGCCGGCTATTACAGAAACTATTTCACGCATTTCTTTATTGTTAACATTTCCGGAATCAGATTGATTGTATATACATAGATATCCCAATACAAACAAAATGACACACGCTATTATAGTTATAATCAATATCATTTTCTTATTTTTTGTTTTCGTCGAATGAGAAACACCCGAAAAAACATTAGCCGGCTCAACAGGTGCATCTGCATTGCTCATCATTTCGGATTTTGCAAATGAATTATCTATAGAAGCCTCCTCATCAGTCACTATCATTCCACACTTATCACAAAATTTTGAATTTTCACGAAGAACATAGCCACAGGACTTACAACAAATAATCTGTGGTTCTACCTTATTACCACAAACATCGCAAAAAAACAACATTACCTCGCAGTTCTGTTCCACATTTTGTGCATTTCATAATTGTTCATCCTTTCGAAAGATTATAGATACATCTATTTTATAAAATTTTGGAGAATAAGTCAACTATATGTAAATAAATTGACATTTGTCGGTGAGGTGTTTTATAAGTTTGGTTGTAGGGGTCGGCGCCTCTGACCCGCGGAAGAACACACTTGCTGTAGGGCAGGGGCTTGCTCCTGCCGCTTAGGTTCGGCAGTTTTTAAGCATACCACCTCATCCACCGCTCACGCAATCCCCCTTCTCCTCCAAGGAGAAGGCTTTATCCAAACAAAGCGTCAAACAAAAATTTACTTCTAAGTTGTCATTCCGAAGGTCGTGAGCAATCTTCCCGACAAATAAGTGCCTCACTTGCTTTGGAGATTCTTCGCCTTCGCTCAGAATGACACACATATACGAGTGCATCGTTTGATTAAACTTTTCAAAGTTAAAAAACAAACTGCCAACACCTTTTTGTGCCGGCAGTTTGAATAAGATTATGCTATTTTAAATTATATTAGGTTAATATATATACCACCGATTACGCTTCTGTTTCTGAAGCATCTGAGGCTTGCGGTGGAGCTATAGTACCAATCGGCAAAGGGAGCTCTGTCGCGGGTTTCATTAAGCATATCCCAAATTCTTTCGGTAACGAGTTTAAGATAGCTATCGTCATCGGCAAGAACTGTGGTCCAGATTTCCCAGTCGGTTTTTGTATAGTCGGAACGATTGTCAAGGGGAACACCGTATTTGTTCATCTTTTCGATGTATGTCTTTACCTCGGCATCGTAGACGGATTTATCCCAAAGGCCTAAATTAAGAATCTTATCCCAAACCATATTGTACTTAAGACTCCAGCTTCCGTCCTTGTCAAAGGCAAGACGTGTTCCCTCGGAGCCTTGAGCATCCTTAACCCAATCGGAAGCCATTTTCTTGGCAATATCCGTATACTTGGCATCGTCAAATATTCTGCCATAGCAAGCAAGTGCAACTATAGCCTTGACACTTAAGTTACAGTTCTCGGCAAGGTGACCTGCAAAGTCATCGGTGCAAAGCTGGTTACCGGGGTTGTAGCCGTATTCCACAAGATAGTCTGCCCACTTTTTGAGTATATCGGCATTTGCCTTTGCAAAGCTGTCGTCCTTGGAATAATGAGCTGCTGCAGCTACGCAGATAAGCATATTGCCACATTCTTCAACAGGCATCTGTTTTTCAAGAACAGGTGTGTCACCTTTCTTGCCCTGATGGGGATATCCGCCGTATGCCTGACCGTTTGCCAAGGGGTACTGACCTACATCGTGAGGTGCAAAATCATATGTCCACTCGGGAAGCTCAGCGTACTTAATAATAGGACGAAGCATACCAACAACCAATTCAGGATTGTACTTTAAGAAAAGAGGTATTGAAGGATATGTAACATCCAAAGTACCTATACAACCATTGGAGTAGTTTTCTTTTGAAAGGAAAATAACATTTCCTTCGGTATCCTCCACCAGTTTGTGTGCAGCAACTGCCTGGCGATATCCGAGAGAAATCATTTCTACGTACTTTTCGCCGTATTTCTTGCCTTCTGCCATAAGGCTTTCATCAAACTTTTCGCAGAGAGCCTTGATTTCCTTGTATTCATCCTTTGCAGCTTTGAGCATATCGTCAAAGGATGCAAAATACTTTTTGTAGTATTCGTCAAGCTGTACATCAAAATATTCTATAGGCTTAATTTCATCGTAACCAAGGGTAATTACGCCCGAAAGTTCCTTCTTTTCAAGCCAGATGTAAGGAGCATCCTTCATGGCAACATATGTACCGTTCATATCCACTTCACGTGGTCTGTACTCCCAGGTTATTGCTCCGTAGGTTACATCACAAATCTTTGCATCGGTATCTGCTACATGGAGGTAACCCCAGTCAATGCACATACGGTCTCCGCTGCGGTTAAGAACCTTCTGCTCTTTATTACCGCAATACACCGAGCCGGATGTTTTGCCGAAAACAACCTCCTGTGTACAATTATCCACAACACACTCCGATGCAATACCAAAGGTAAACATAACCTCATGTTCTTTGCCGTCGATGACTTCTACATCATATTCGATGTATGATACGGTGCGGCTCATAATATCGAGTCTGTCCAAGAGAAGGGGTGTCATAAAAGAAAGCTTTACCTTGCAAATATCATTACTGAATACATAGTTGGTAAAAAGCGGCGTAACATCCACACTATCCTGCTTAAACACATACTCATTGTTCTGCATTTTATACAAGGTGTCGGGATTGTCGGTACCCATAAGGGCGTAATATTTGCCGTCTATTACCACACCTGCCATCATCGGAAAGGTTCTGCCTGTCCAATGTCTGGTAAATTCTGTATTAAGTTCATTTTCCATAGACCATACAGAGAAAAAAGGATCTACGGTAACAAGGGGTATTGTCGGTGGTCTTAATTTCATATACAATCATTCCTTTACAAAATAATATACTACATAAAACAACATACTACCTTTATTATATTACTTTTTTCAAAAAAATAAATAGATAATATCAGCATTTTAGTTAACAATATCAGCATTTTTTAGAATATGGCGTAAATCTTAGCCGCAAAACATAGTGTAAAATATTAATTGGCAAAAAATAAGGGAAATGGCAAAAACCACTTC